>JAGOZY010000128.1 GCA_018058445.1 Negativicutes bacterium
ATGTATATCCGTTTTTTCACGAAGCAATTGAATTATCTTTGATTCTCGTTTGAATGCAGAGTGTCGCCCTACCGCTTGCAATGTATCACTGGCAGTAGATTGAATGCCAATTTCAAGTTGGACACGTCCTGTCGGTAACTGACTCAGTTTGTCAATCGTATCTTCCGTTAAAATAGCTGCATCCATTTCAAAATGAAAATTAACATCCGTTTCAAGACCCGCGATATAGGAAATGATTTCATTAAAGTGCGCTGGGTCAGCATTAAAGGTTCGGTCCACAAATTTTATTTGCCGGACTCCAAAGCTTAGAAGCAAATCCAGTTCCTTTGTTACTTTTCTAAAATCACGATTTCTTACAACGCCACCGACCCCAGATAAACAGTAGGAGCAACTAAAAGGGCATCCTCGTGATGACTCATAATAGGCAATGCGTCCCTGCATTTCAGAAGGTAGCGTCTGCTGGTAGGCAAAAGACAACAAATCTAAATCGCCAATTTCTTGAAATTTCCAATGCTCACGTAAATTTGCATCGCCAGACTCGGCGACTCCGTCAATCAAGAATTTTCCATCTGTATTCCATTTTTGTATTAGTGCCCAAAACGAAATTTCACCTTCGCCAATAATCACTGCGTCTAAAATTGGCACTTCGGCGAGAATATCTTCTGGATCATAGCTAACTTCTGGGCCACCAAAAATAATCCGGATGTCAGGAAAAATTTGCTTAATCATTCGTGCCAAGCGGATAATTAACTGGCGATTCCAAATATAAAGGCCGAAAGCAATAACGTCAGGCTTGCAAGCTACAATGTCTGCGAGAATGTCTCGTAAATCTTGGTTGATGGTGTATTCTCGTAACTCAATTTGTATATGTTCTAATTCGTCTGGACAATTCGAGCGCAGCGAATGAAGTGCCAAGCTTGAATGTATATATCGCGCATTTAATGTACAGAGTAAAATTTTCATTGTTCCACCTCGTCCTTTATTCTACCATATCCGCAGGGAAATCATCGAAAATGCAGAACTCTTTATCTTATAACTTTTACGATAGAAAGGATGACGATTAGATGACTACTCTTTCTCCAATCACCCTCGTCCAAATGCAAATCAAAGCTGGCAACATGGAAGCGAATGTGAATCAAATGATCTCTCACATCGAAAAAGCTCGTAGTCAGAATCAAAAAATCGTCATTTTTCCTGCCCACGCAATTACTGGACAAGAACTTGGCCGACGTTGGGAACAAGCATCATTTTTAGCAGAAGCTGATCGCTATCTCGAAAAAATTGTCTTGGCTAGCAAGGGGCTCACTGTTATTTTTGGGCATAAGAAATTAGAAAACAATCTCGATTCCGCATACACCTATACAGATAACAAAACGATTGTAGCTCATGATGGTAATATCCTCACTACTAACAGCCCTGCCAACCAGAAATCAACATTCTATCAAATTCCTTTATGGCAAGATTCAACAGAATTTTGGACTTTGAATATCCTGACTGATGCTGACTCGCTTAATTTAGAAGCCGATTTAAACCTAAGAATGGATGTCGGTCTTTTTCAAAAAAATGTAACTACTCATCCTTACCTGAATGAAGGAAAAAAATGCTTGAAAGCATATGGGTATATTAATGCTGTTGGAATCAAAGATCAAGGCAAAATAATTCAGCTGTTAACAGGAAAGTCTCTTTGGAAGAACGCTGGAGAATCGGATGTAAAGCAAGTTGCGCCAGCATTTGAAGAAGCGTCTGTCTGTGTGGCAGACAATGAATCTCTCCAAGATTTCACTGAACAAAACCCTACTGCTGAAATTTATCAATCTCTGCGCTACGGGGCAAAGTATTTTCTGGAGCAGCTTAGCTTAAAAAAAGTCATTATTGGTTTGTCTGGCGGAATGGACTCTGCATTAACGGCCTGCATTTATCGAAGTATCTTGGAGCCTGAGAATATCCTGCTGGTTAATATGCCTAGCCAACATAATTCAAAAACAACAAAATCTATTGCTAAACAAATCGCCGACGGATTGGGTTGTTGGTATGGGGTCGTTCCGATTGAAGACTCCATTCAAAATACATTGGAACAATTAAAAGGAATCACTTTTGAAAAGCCAGGGGAATCGCCTCTAACACTAAACCTGCAACCACTTCACATTGAAAACTTACAAGCTAGAGACCGCACTAGTCGCGTTCTTTCCACATTGTCAGGAGCTTTCGGCGGAGTCTTTACATGCAATGGCAATAAAAGTGAAATTGCAGTCGGCTATGGTACATTATATGGAGATGGAGCAGGATTTTTTGGACTTTTAGGGGATCTCTGGAAAACCGAAGTCTTTGAAGTCGCGCATTATATCAAAAACCATGTTCATACTCAACCCATTTTACCAGATCGATTATTTACAATTCCACCAAGTGCTGAGCTATCAGCAAATCAAGCTGTAGAAAAAGGACTAGGTGATCCGATCAAATATCCATATCATGATCGTCTCTTTGCGGCTTTTGTTGAACGCACACCGAGTATTGGAATCAATGACATTTTAGAGTGGTATCATAAAAAAGTTATTGATCACGAACTTGGTTTAGCATCTGGTACAGTAGCTAAATACTTCCCTGTCCCCACTGATTTCATTCGTGATTTAGAATATTGGTGGAAACAATATACCGGACTTTCTGTCGCCAAACGCTTACAAGCTCCACCGGTATTAGCTCTTTCTTCTCATTCATTTGGTCTATTTCCCGAAAACCAAGTCCCTTATTTTGAAACAGAGAACTACCGTAAACTTAAGGAGCTTATTTTAAACCAGTAATTTTGGAGGTATCACTATGCTTTTTGATTCTGCGCCCGGTCCGGTTTTTCGCCCGCCGAGTGAAGCCCACAGTCTTATTATCCGTCTTACCTTAGGTTGTAGTCATAATCAATGCGCGTTTTGCAGTATGTATAAAGGAGTTACTTTTCAAAGACGCAGTTTAGCGGAAATTCATACTTTAATTGAAAATGCAGCTAAATATTATCCCGACTCGCGGCGAATTTTTCTCGCTGATGGTGATGCGCTTTGTCTACCAACTGATGAACTTCTTGAAGTTTTGGCAACCCTTCGGGAAAAGTTTCCAAAACTTCAGCGAGTTACCAGCTACACCACTCCTCAAGATCTTCTAAGCAAAAGCGTTGAAGAGCTCACCTCGCTTAAAGAGGCTGGGCTGCAAATGCTCTATCTAGGTCTTGAAACGGGTAGTGATCTACTGCTAAAAGAAATTAGAAAAGGTGCTACTTCGGCTCAAATGATTGAAGGTTGTAAAAAAGTAAAAGATGCGGGTATTAAGCTTTCGGTGATGGTGATTCTCGGATTAGGCGGTCAAGAACACTCTGAGGAACATGCAAGAGAGACGGCAAAAGTCGCCTCGCAAATTAGTCCGACTTATCTAAGCGCACTATCACTTATGCTACATCCCGGAACGGAGCTAAGAAGAAAAGCTGAGAAAGGAGAATTCACTCCTCTTTCACCTTATGAAATGATGGGCGAGCTTGCTGAAACGTTGACTCAGATTAAGCCGGAAAGCCCGATTATCTTTAGAGCTTCTCATCCTTCCAATTTCGCTATGCTCTCCGGGACTCTTCCAAAAGATCAAGCCCGATTAATTCAAGAAGCTAAGGATGCACAAAATGATTTACAAAATTATCGAACTCCTAGCTTTAATGATCACGGAAGGTTCTAAGAAACACTTAAAGCCGTCTTCTACTTAATGGAGTAGAAGACGGCTTTTCTTATAAAGAAAGCAGCCCTATTTATTCCAATAATCGTTCCTAAGAGAATCGACATTGAAAGAATAAGTGGTATAGATTTTTTGTCGGTTTTTGCAACCAAAATAACAATTGGCAAAGCCAAAACTACTGTAATGACAGAACCTTTCAACCACCAAGCCATACCGAATAATGTAGTATTAAAAATAATAAATGGCATAATCAGATAGAATACAAATGCTGATGATATTGCGTATTTGTCAATTTTCATTTTTATCATAGGCAATATATCAATTATCCCAAATTATAATTCCAATTGTTATAAACAAATTTCTCATTTACACATTTTCTTTCTAAATGAATACCCATTATTGCAAGTATTACATATGATATCAAATTTATAACTTTCTAAATTCTTATCAACAATAGATATAAGTGGTGAATTGTCTTGAGGACAACATAATCGATTTTTGACAACAATTAAATGATCACGGCTTGATATAGATTTATCATGTTCAAATTCAATACGAACACTTCCAACATTTCCGCATGTACAATTATATTTAAAATCAAACAAGTCGTATGTAACATAACATAAATATGCAACTGCCTTGTTGCACTCTGTACAGTAAATCCAACTGGCATAGTCTTTTAGTAATCTTGAATTTGCTAACTCTTTGAACTTTGGTTTGCGAGCCAATCATTTTCACCACCTATAATATAAATTCTCTACGCAATACCTCTACAGATTGTTTAAGTTACACGATAAAACTTACTGTACGCTAAAATATATTATTCTATTTTGTGCAAGCATGAAGTTAAAAGTAAGTGTTGAATTTCAAAAATTCTTTGTTTTAGAATCAGTCTTTTATTCTATTTTCAGTTTAGTTTATATACTACTCTT
>JAGOZY010000129.1 GCA_018058445.1 Negativicutes bacterium
AGCACCCACTTTTTCCTCTAAGGTGTCCGAATCTTCACCCCAGATATAAGAGCTAAATCGATTGCGCACTTCATTTTCAATCGGTTTTAGCAGTTCTTTTGCCTGTTCTTCTTTTTCTGCCCGCGCTGTGATGCGAACTCGCACCCCACTATTTCGTCCACTCGACAAGAGGGCAATCGTCGGATTGGACTGGGCGGTGATCAAATCGTGTAGCTGCTCAGCTAGCGTTGATTCACCAATACCAATCGTCTGTAAGCTGATCGAATGAATTACCCCAAGATCGCCATATTCTTGGTGAAGCTTGTCTGAGACATAAGGCTCAAATACTCGCTTCACTTCGTGCGGCGGTCCTGGGAGCTGGATCACGATCTTCCCATCTGAGGTTTTAAACCAAACCCCAGGGGCAGTACCGATCGGATTTTCAAGCATCTCGCCGCCTACCGGAATCAGAGCTTGACGTAAATTATTTTGGGTCATTTTTATTTGCCGACGATCAAAAAAATCTTTGATTTTTGCCCGGCAAATTGCATTTTCTTCTAGTTCTACCCCAAGAACTTTCGCCATCATCTGTTTGGTGATATCTCCCTCAGTCGGCCCAAGACCGCCTGTAGTTATCACAATATCACTTCGATCAAGCGCTTTTTTAAAGACTTCTTGCATTCGTTCCTCATTGTCGCCGACAGTTGTATGATAGAGCACCGAATAGCCCCGTTCATTTAAAACTTGCGACAAATAGACCACCGAAGTATTTGTGATTTCGCCAAGCAAAAGTTCCGTGCCAGTACTTACAATTTCTACTTGCACATTTTTCCCTTCTTTCTGCTTACACTCAACTTTTATCCAAAATCCCAACAAGATCATAGGCAAAGCCTTGATCAATCCGCGCTTTTACCAAAGTACCGACTTGAAGTTCTTCATCAGTTTCGACAAAAACTCGGCCATCGACATCCGGCGCTTCACGATAAGAGCGACCATACCAGAGATTTTCTTGTTCAGGATGTTTACCCTCGATTAAAACTTTCAAAGTTTGTCCCTCAAAGCTTTGATTGCGCTCTTCAGAAATTTTTGCCTGAATTGCCATCAACCGATGATAACGTTCTTCTTTAATTTCTTCAGAAATTTGATCTGGCATCTTGGCAGCCGGTGTACTTTCCTCTTGGGAGTATTTAAACACGCCTACGTGATCGAATTTAAATTCTTCCAAAAAAGTCGCTAATTTTTCAAACTGCTCCTCTGTTTCGCCGGGAAATCCGACAATTAATGAAGTCCGTAAAGCGACATTTGGGAGAGCCTCACGAATTTTCATTAGGAGTTCTCGCACTTCATTTTCGGAATCTTGACGGTTCATTTTTTTGAGAATCTCCTGATCGATATGTTGAAGTGGCATATCCACATATGGGAGGGTTTTCTTCGATGTTTTCATGAATTCAAGTAGTTCGTCTGTAAATCGATTTGGGTAGCAGTATAAAAGTCGAATCCAATTTGTCTCCGGCATTTCTTCCAGCTCTTTGAGTAAAGCCGTTAGTTGAGGCTGTCCTTGGGCCCAGTCCATTCCATAGCTGGTTGTGTCTTGAGCAATCAAATTGATTTCACTAACGCCAGATTCTGCCAAGCTTTTCGCCTCAAGCTTCACCGATTCGATCGTTCGGCTTCGAAATGCCCCTCGAACTGATGGAATTACGCAATAAGAACAGCCATTGCTACACCCTTCGGCGACTTTTAAGTAAGCCGAAAAGCTAGGACCAGTCCGCATTCTTGGCATAGCGCCTTCATACATTAACGGCTTTACATCCTTATAGAACAAAGGATGATCTTGGTTTTCTTTTTGCTCTAATGCGTCTAAAAGCTCAACCACTCGATCCCAGGAAAAAGTTCCTAAAAGTCCATCAATTTCAGGCATTTCTTTTTGTAGCTCTTCGCCATATCGCTGAGCTAAGCAGCCGGTAACAATGAGTCTTTTACATTGTCCTTCTTTTTTATACGACCCCATTCGTAAAATAGCTTCAATCGATTCTTCTTTGGCTGGTTCGATAAAAGTACAAGTATTTACAATTAAGATCTCTGCTTGGTCTGGATTATCAACGATTTTATAGCCTGCTTGATCCAGTAAACCCAGCATAGCTTCTGCATCATTTAAATTTTTGGCACATCCTAAACTAACAAATCCGACTGTTTTCATTCTCACAATTCCTTCCGTGGAGTTCCAAACCGAAATTGAGCTAACCAAGCATCAAAGAAACCTTGATCCTCCAAATCTCTCAATCCACCGACTCCAAACAAACTTTCTTTGGGGCGATCTTTCATGCTCAGCCAAGGTAGCTCAACCTTTTTATCCCATTCAGCCGATGGATTCAGCCAAAAAGCGACTTTGCTATTTGCTTCTTCCCACTTTTTAGTTTCCCGACCAATTCCAGCTCCATAATAGGTAGCTGGTGAAAATTCCATTTCAGTCCAATCCACAGGCAGTTTATCGCGCTTATAGTTCACCCAATCTGAATAACGGGCAAGTGAAAAATCAACTTGTCCGAGAAGTACCATGCGGACTCCATGAGCGCTATTTTCAACATATTGTTGAATTTCAGGTCGAAAAGATTGGAGACTATTATAAAAAGTCTCCTGTCCCATATGATTGGCTAAGATGCGATAGAACTGCAAATTGGAGGAATTGTTCTCTGGACTGCCAATGTCAGGAAACACCCACCTAAATTGAGGCGTTCCAGGTTTTCTAAGCCAAGTTAGATCTGACTTCTGCACACCTTGGGGCATTCGTTCTGGATTGTAAATCACAACCCAGGGATCAACCCAAATCGCAAGCCAGCGACCTAAATTATCTTGCGCATTGATCGGAGTAAGCGCTCTTTCTTCTGTCCGCAAAGGCTGCAAGTATTGCTGCCTACTCGCCCACAAAAGAAAGGTCTGACTGCCAACAAACAGATCTGGCTTTTGATTTCCAATTAGTGTTTCCCACTGACTAATCTGCTCAGGCGGTAAAGCAATGACCTTCGGGCTCCCTTTCGTCTCGAGAAGAAGCTTTCTTAGAACTGGTTCTGGTAAATCAGAGACAATAATGAGCTCATCTTTACCATCGACAATAGGGAGATTGCCTACTTGCAAAAAGTAGCCAATCCCTCCAAGAACAGAAAGTACAACGATCCATTCTACAATTCGTCGTTTCATAACTTAGGACTCGCTTTTTTATTCTTTGCAGATTTCACAAAAGTAGGTCCACCTTTACTTTTATTCATATGGTGTTGCCATCCTTTGGCAGCTTCTGGGCGAGTACTATACCCTTCTGAAGAACTTTGCTGTTCTTTTTTCTTTTGAGCTCGTTTCGCCACTTTTTGGAGCTTTTCAGCTTCTACATCCAGCGGTGTTTTAATTTCTTTTTCTGCTGAGCGATTTGTCTTGCCGGAAGATCGAGAGTTTTTGAGTTCCTTTTTCGGGGTCTCTTTTTTCTTGAACTTGTTTTCCGGCGCCTCAACTTTTTTAGCCTCTTTGTCCCCTTGGAAAAAGTCAGCGACCAAACATTTATGACCTCGACCGATCAAGTCTTCCCGACCGGCTTCGCGAAGTGCTTCAAGAACCCAGCGACGGTTTTTCGGATTTCGAGTTTGGAGAAGTACTCTTTGTTTAATTTTATCCGCACCGGAGCGAGCTACATAGATTTCTTCCCCTGTTAATGGATTGATTCCAGACCAATACATTGCAGTGGAAAGACTCCCTGGTGTTGGAATAAAATCTTGTACTTGTTCGGGCCAATAATTAATATCTCTAAGAAACTCTGCAAGCTCAACTGCTTCTTTCAAGGTCGCACCAGGATGGCTAGAGATCAGATAAGGCACCAAAAATTGATTCTTTCCGACTTCTTTATTTACCGCTTCATACATCGTCTTAAACTTCAAGAACACTTCTTTGCCGGGTTTACCCATTGCAGCAAGTACATTCGGCGATACATGCTCTGGGGCGACTTTAAGCTGACCGCTCACGTGGTGCTCGACAATCTCTTTCAGGACAGAGCGACTTTTGGGGTCACAAAGTAAGAAGTCATAGCGAATACCCGAGCGGATAAATGCTTTCTTCACTTTTGGAAGGGCCCTGACTTTTCGCAAGAGCGACATATATTCGGAGTGATCTACTTCTAAGTGAGCGCAAGGCTCTGGCGAAAGGCAATGCTTTCCTTTGCAAGCGCCACGCACCATCTGATCTTCACAAGACTTATGACGAAAATTCGCCGAAGGGCCCCCCACATCATGGATATATCCTTTGAATCCAGGATGATTTGTCAAAGCTTCTGCTTCTATCAAGATTGATTCCTGGCTTCGGTTTTGAATAATCCGTCCTTGATGACTACTAATCGCACAAAAAGAACAGCTACCAAAGCAGCCTCGATGGCTAGTAATACTAAAGAGCACCTCTTCAAGGGCTGGAACATCCTTGCTACCATAGCTAGGATGAGGAGCTCTTGTAAAAGGCAACTGATAGAGTGTATCCATTTCTTCAATCGCCAGCGGATAGCTCGGCGGAAGCTGAACTAAATAGCGCCCGTTGTGTCCTTGGACTACTGCTTTTCCTCGAATTGGATC
>JAGOZY010000130.1 GCA_018058445.1 Negativicutes bacterium
TCGTTGAAGCCTCCCGCAGATCGGTACGTCGCCAGTTCCGGCAGTCAGCTTGGCGCTGGCCCTAGAGACCGGCATCCAATCAGGGGCAGTTGATGCCGGGCAGGCACACGGCGTATCTCCACCAAGCAAGCGGGGCAGGTAACTCGTTTGACAGCGTGACCAAGCGGTCTCCCTATATCAGCGAATATCTAATTTTTTTGTCAAAAGATTTACCAGAAAAACTCGACAGGTAAATTGTTGTACAAGCCGTGGCCTTAGGCAGGGTCAAGTTGGGCTTGCTGTTTCGGCTGAAAAGGCGTATCACTGCGGGAATCCAACTGTGGCCGATGTGATCGGAGGTCTCCCGTGGATGCGAGTAAGGCAAACTCTATCAAGGCCAAACGTGGGCTTTCGCCGAGTCGTGCCCTGCGAAAGGCAATGCGGGACCGCGGTGCTAAGGTTGGCTCTATCACCTATTTCTACAGTGGAAAGAACGACATCGACATCGTCTTTCCAAACGAAATCCTTTACGCATCTGGATTACTACTCGAGGCTGATGAGAGAGTTCGAGGTTATGAAGCAGACCCGGACCGTATCAGAGAGACACTGCATGAGGCTGGCTTTGCTGGTTCAGTGCCTCAGCTGATTGTGCGGCTCTGGGAACAGCGGCCTTTGCTCCTAAAGGTCACGTATCTTGCGAGAGACGTGGAGAAAGATGCGCAGCAACAGCTTGCTAATGCGATAGGCTGTGATTATCAAGTATGGGACATAAATTATGTCCAGACTCATGAACGACTACTTCACGATTGGCTGCAAATTGCACCAGTGCTTGCACAGAGTCATCTTGCGATAAAGACCCAGTATGATTTTTTGCACAAGTTACTGCTTGAAGCTTGTGCAGAAACTGCCACGTTAGCTGAAATAAAAAAATCAAATCTCGCCCCTTGGGATGTAGTCTTTGCAACCATATTTTTTTTAGCGCAAAGGGCTCTTCTTACAACAGATTTGCATATTCATCCGCTTAGCGCAGAAACCTCTGTACGACGTAGGGAGACTAATAGTGCCTATCAGAAAATATTCACCTGAGCTGCTAAATCTAGCAGAATGGCCAAAGGTAGATGTAAGCGTTCTTTCTGAAGAAGATCGAGTACGCTACCTTAGGCTTGAGGGGGCTATTAAGGCTGCATGTAATGATGAAAAATCATCAAGCGTGACTGCTAGGTTCGGCGTTTCAAGAAGTCTGCTTTCATACTATCTAAAACGTTGCACCGAAAATCATTCGGATGGACGTTTGATGGGGTTTAGAGCATTAATTCCAAATTCTGAGCGTAAGGCCTATAGAAGTGTAGCAGAGGAGCGAAGGGTCACAGATATGGGGGCAGGCTACGCAGGAGCATTTCAACAGCTTCTTCTAAATTATCCAGCCTCAGCTCGTTGGCTTGAAAAAAAGCTATCCCCTCAAAATTCTGGCATACGATCAGCTGGATTAAACATAAATTCTTTGCACAAGGATTTTCTTACTCAGCTTAGAAAAGAAGGTGCTAGCATTGTTGGTTATCCCTTTAATACTGTTCGACATGGATATTCAGCGCTCGCTGCGTATATTCGTCGACGTATTAATGAAGGAGATAATGACATTGCTTTGCTAAAGTACGGGGAAGATGCACAAATATCGCTAGGCAGAAACTCTGGAAAACTGGCCTTATTCAGGCCTTTATACCCATTTGAAAGGGTTGCTTACGATGAGTATCAACTACCAGATATCGCCACGATTTTAATTGTTAGTGATGACGAAGAGATTGAAGTGCCCATAGCAAGAGCATATTTTTGCCCAATGGTCGACTTTAAGAGCGAAGCAATTTTGGGATTCTCGTTGGCTATAGGTGGAGGATTTAACGCAAAAAATATTGGTAGGGCATTTGAGTTTGCATTAAGACCTCCCGCAGCAGAAAAGCATCCGGCATTCAAAGATATTGAAAATTTGGATGATGAGGGTTTTCCATACTCTGTCATGCCTTGGATTAGTGGAAGAAGAATAAGTGTCTTGTGTCTTGACAATCATCTATCTCACCTTGCCAATGCGATAGTTATAGATTTTAGAGATCGAGTTGGTTTATCTATTACTTATGGAAAAGTGCGAAGCTGGGTGGAGAGAAATGTTGTTGAAAGAATATTTGCAGAATTGCAGGTAGAGTTGTCTCGCATCCCATCTACTACAGGTAGCGGGATTACAGATATAAAGGTTAATAATCCAGTTGCTCAGGCGGTACTACACAAAATTAGAATGAGTGATTTGATAGCGCTGGTCTACAAACTTGCGGCTAGGCATAACGCACTTAGACGGTCTGGGCTCTACGGATTTACCCCAAACGAAGTGATTTCAAAGGGGTGGAGTGAGGACGCGAGGTTAAATATCGTTCCTAAATATTCTGAGCAATTTTTGGAGGATCCGAAAATTTCTGTTGAAAAAGAGATTTTGACAGTTCGAGGTGATCGATCGAAAGGCCGCGTTCCTTACGTGCAGCTGGATGGAGCTGAGTATACAAGTGATTTGTTGAGACAGAGTTGGAATATGCTTGGGAAAAAGCTATTAATTCATATACCAAAAGATTTCCGCACTGTGCTGGCTTATCGTCAAGACGGAACGGAGTTTGGAATACTCTCCGTAAGTGGCGCATGGGCTGTTCGGGAACATACAAGAGATATGCGTAAACAAATAAATCGTTTTCGCAAGGAGAGAAGCATGGATTACAAATCAGACGATCCGGTGGGAAGTTTTATTGATTACCTCGCTGAGAAAGCATTGAAAAGTGCAAAGAACAAAAAAGCGCCAAAAATTACGCGAGAAGCAAATTCTCTTGCGCGGGTACTTTTAGATTCAGGCAATTCGGATCTCCAAATTAATAGGCAAAAATCTAGTTTTTCGGAAGAAAAAAGTGTGAGTGTCAAAGATCGAAGATCATTCTTTGGCCCTAGAAAGCCTTAATATTTGAGTCGAGATATGAAAAATAACGAATGTTCTCTGCTGGCGGCCGATTCAAAGAAAATGAGCGATGAAGCGCTCGAATCAGCATTGTCCAAGCTTGAAAGCATTCGAACTCAGAAATTCTTGGAGCGAGATCTAACCGATATCCAAAACCGTGCAGAGATTTGTTATTTGCATCCTATGCTGGAATCGAGATATTTTATTGATACCGATGAGGCAAGCGATTTTTGTAAAATTGTTTATGATTATGTTATTGCCAGAAAAAGTGGCTTATATTGCACTGGTGAATTCCGGGTGGGAAAAACAAAGGCAATACAAAACACTATTGAAAAGCTTCGGCAGGATGCCGAGTGGGCGGCCGTTTTTTATCACTCGGCGACGCGTGACATGCGTCAGACAAAAAAAGCCTTTTGCTTAGAGTTACTCAGATCCTTTGGCCAAGCAGCTGTTGGAGCAGATGCTGCAGCTCGCTTGGAACGGTTTTTAATTACCGAGGCAGTCAACTCGGGAAGTCGTACTTGTGTCGTTTTCATTGACGAGGCACAAATGCTTACTGTGATGCAGTTGCGATATCTTCTAGAAATATGGAACGGACTCCGTGCTGAGGGCTTTCTCCTTATTACTATTTTGGTGGGGCAAAAGAACTTGGTATCGTTAAAGCAGTTAACTTCAGCGGAAGATCATGGGGCTGTGATTGCCAGATTTTTTGTAAAGGGTTTTAGTTTGGGAGGCCTGCACTCGCCTGATGACTTAAGGAAATACATGATTGCATTCGATTCTATTTTATTTTTCCCGTTTAATTCCTTTTGGAGCTATTCGAGATTCTTTCGCCAGAAGGCCTTTGATTCAGGCTGGCGGCTTGAGAGTGAGTACGAAATTTTATGGAAATGTCTTGTTGAACGTGCTGCTCCAGATGAAAGAATGTTGCGCTATTCTGGATTTAGGCTTGCTTTCGTAAATGATGCGATCCATTCCTATTTTCTTGATTCAATGAGGCTGGAGGCGAATGGCGAGAAGATTTCGCCTACAGCTGCCTGGAAAGATGCAGTCATGTCTGCGGCATCTAGTGACTTGCTGATTGCAGATGGAAAAAAATAGCCATTTAAGAGGGTTGACTTGGAGGGTTGGAGTTCTGTCTCAGTACGAGAGCAGCTGGATGGCTTGTCATCGTTTTCTCCACTTGAATGCAATGACTGGTCAAGAACTTTATAAATTAATGACGAGTAGTGTTGGAAAGCAAAGGTCAATCTCGGGTAAAAATTTCGAGAGGTACATTTGGAAATCAAAAGAATTTATTGGACCATTTTCGGAGCATGCGCAAGCCAGATCCATTAATAATATTTTTGGGGCTGTGGCTGATGACTTATTCTCTGGAGTGCTTTCATTTAGATATTGTTCTGAATGTCTGAAGAATTTTTTTCATTCTCCAATATTTTATTTTCCTTGTGTTACCCACTGTCCGGTGCATCTTCTTCCGCTAAAAAATGCGTGTAAGGGTGGCATGCACTTAATCGGATCTATTCATATACTTCCTGAGAGATTTAAGATCGCGCTGGGTTGTCAAGTTTGCGGTGAAAGTTTTTCGGAGCCACCTTACAC
>JAGOZY010000131.1 GCA_018058445.1 Negativicutes bacterium
ATGGACAGCTCACAATGCGACAAAAATTTTAAACTGGCTCCGAGCAGGTACTAAGAAAGAAATCGCTTGGTGCCAACTAGTTATGGGCTGGATGTATGAAAATGGCTTAGGAGCGTCAGAAGATCTAGATGAAGCGATTTTTCGCTATGAACAAGCTGCCCGGATGGATCTTGATGAAGGCTTTTTTCGCTTAGGTTTACTCACTTTAAGAGGAGAAGATCAGAAAAAAGATCCAGGGCGAGCAGGACTTTATTTTTATCGCGCAAGTGAACTCGGTCATGAAGAGTCAAAAAAATATCTTGCAGAGCTTATTAGTAAAGGTATTATTGATGAAAGTGAAATTTCAGAGAATGCGGAGCATATTCTCGATCATACATGGGGAGAGCCCCATACACCATGGCGCGAGGCGGAACCGGAACTGGAGCCGTTTGAAGTGACTGAAAATGGTGAAGAACTCTGGGACTTAGCCAAACTGACGGAACTGGCAGAGTCTGGCGATGCATACGCAAAGTGTCGTTTAGGAATTCTTCACTTAATAGGAGAAGAATTACCGAAGGATGAGGCGAAAGCGGCTCAGTATTTTGAAGCAGCGAGTGAAGCTGGTCTTCCTGCGGCGCAGACAAACTTAGCGGCTCTTTATGTGACGGGGCAAGGCGTAGATCTTAACTATGAAAAGGCGATGGACCTTTTGCGTAGTGCGGCTAATTCCGGTGATGCTTTTGCTATGCGTAAGATTGGCGATCTTTATATGTATGGGCTTGGTGTTGAAGAAGATGAAGCACTAGCAGCTCAGTGGTATGAAAAAGCTGCTGAGGGTGACGATGGTAGGGCATATGTTTTGCTTGGGCAGCTTTATTTACAAGGAAATGGAGTCACGGAAGATCGTGTAAAAGCTCAGGAGCTCTTTTTAAGAGGAGCTGAGCTTGGTGAGGTTGAAGGCTGTTATTTATACGCGCGGACACTTCTCGATCAAGAAGATCCGGAAAAAATTGCTGAAGGGGTCAGCATGTTGGAAAAGGCAGTTGAATTTGGCTTCCCGCCTGCTCTAGCATTATATGCCCACTGCTATGAAGTTGGGCATGGCGTAGAAGCAAATGAAGGAGAGGCAATTCGCTGGTATTTTGAGGCTTCCCAGCGAGGGGCTCAGGAGGCGACGATCTGGCTGGGAAGAGCAATTCTTACAGGTAAGCTTGTCGCTCCCGGTAATCTAGAAAAAGCTAATTGGTTGCAAGCTGTAGCTGATACGGGAGAAATTGCGGCTTATGCGCCTCTGGCGGATCTGTACATGATTGGCCAAGGCGTTCGTTTAGACGAAGAACGGGCATTTTCTTATTATAAAAAAGCCGCACAACGTGGTGATGCTGAGTCCCAATTTAAATTGTTTTCTCTTTATAAGCAAGGTAAGGGCGCTCGCAAAAATGAAGAAAAAGCTCGTTATTGGCTTGAAGAGGCAGCAAAACAAGGACATGGTGATGCCTGTTTCCGATTGGGGACAGACCTTCTCGCAGAAGAAAAAGTGGAAGAGGCCATTGCTCATCTTCTTCGGGCGGCAGATAAGGATCATCCGCTAGTTGCAAGCCTGCTTGGTGATATATACTCTAAGCAAATAGGTGGACTTGAAAAGGCAAAGTATTGGTATGAAAAAGCACTTGAAGGCGGCGATTTCCAGATGGTAGATCGTTTGCGTTTGCTTGAAGCTTGTGAAAAAGCTCAGCCCTTAAAAGAATAGTAGAAAAAGCCCGCTTCATGATTTGTCATGGACGGGCTTTTTTAAAGGAGCTATTCTGCGAATGCCGAATATAAATAAGAAAGAAGTCAAAGTAAAGGGAGGCCGATTGGGATGGGATTGATTGATCTTCACTGTGACACGATTATGCTACTGATGGATCAGGAGAATGTGGGTTTAAGACAAAATGATCTTTCCATTGATGGCGAAAAATTGAAAGGAGCAGAAAGCTTAGCTCAGTTCTTTGCTCTCTATGTGGATATGGGAAAATACTCGAAGCCTTTTGAAGAAGGCTTGCGTATGGCGGATCGCTTTTATCAGGAGCTGGATAAAAATAAGGATCTGATTGCTTGGGCGGGCAATGGCGCTGAGATCAGACAAAATCAATTAGAGGGTAAAATCTCAGCCATGCTAAGTATCGAAGAAGGTGGCGTTTTAGCCGGTAAGTTAGAGCATCTACGAACATTTTATCGCTTAGGGGTTCGGATGATTACGCTAACTTGGAATTATCCCAATGAAATCGGTTTTCCACATGGGCAAGAACATGGCGAAAAGGGTCTAACTCCTTTCGGCTTAAAGATAATTGAAGAGATGAATCGACTAGGTATGTTGGTGGATGTTTCGCATTTATCTGAAGGCGGATTTTGGGATGTGGTTAAACACTCTAAAGCGCCGTTTATGGCTTCCCATTCGAACTGTCGAACTTTAAGAGAGCATACTCGTAATTTAACAGACGAGCAAATCAGGACGCTTTCTGATCGGGGTGGAGTGATGGGGATTAGTGTAGTTGCTTCATTTCTGAATGATCCAACTCTGAATAGCAATCGAATTGATGACATGGTCAGACATATCAACCATGCCCATCAGATTGGTGGTTTGGATGTCATTGCTATTGGTACAGACTTTGACGGGACGGTTGCAGGAAAAGAACTTAGCCGCATTGATGAGATGTATCGCTTGGCAGACGCGCTTAAAAAGGCAGGATATAAAGAAGATGCCATTGAAAAAATATGGTGGAAGAATGCCTTGCGGGTGATCGATGAGGTCTTGTAAAAAGTTTCACGTGAAACAGTAAAAAAGAAAGACCCCCAATTTCGAGGGTCTTTCTGGGTACAAAATTTATTTGTCGGAGTTAAGGATGCCACCATTAGCGACGTCTTCAGGAGAAATTTCTCGAAGAGTGATGTGGACCGCTTCTGGTTTGCATTGGATTGTTTCGACGAGAGCTTCGGTTACTTTTTTGACCATAGCACGCTTTTGATCTAAGGTACGTCCTTTATAGAAATCGATCATGACAGTTGGCATTTAAAATCCTCCTTATATTAGTGAAATACTATCTCCTATTTTAGCACAGGTATTTGAAAGGGGAAATGAAAATGGATTGGCACTTAAAATTAGAGAAGGCTCAAAATATTCTTGAAGGTATTGCTCATCGAACGCCCGTTTTAACATCAAGTCAATTAAATGAAAAAATCGGTAGCGAAGTTTTTGTGAAAGCGGAAAACTTTCAGCGAATGGGGGCTTTTAAATTTCGTGGTGCTTATTTTGCGATGAGCCAGCTACCGACAAATGTGGCTGGTGTTGTGGCTTTTTCTTCGGGGAATCATGCCCAAGCGGTTGCGTTGGCGGGGAGACTACTGGGGATAAAAGCTATCATCGTTATGCCGCAAGATGCGCCAAAAGTTAAAGTTGCAGCAACAAGGGGCTATGGCGCTGAAGTCATCCTGTATGATCGTTATAAAGATGACAGAGAGGCTATCGCACGCGAAATCGTGGAGAACAAGGGATATGTACTGATTCCGCCATTTGATCATGAAGATGTGTTGAGCGGTCAAGGAACACTCGCGCTTGAGCTTCATGCAGAAGTACCTGATCTGGATGCTCTTTTGGTTCAAGTAGGTGGGGGTGGCCTAATCTCAGGATGTGCGCTGGCAACTCACTGGAAGGCACCGGGTTGTAAAGTGATTGGTGTTGAGCCGGAGCTAGCTGATGATGCTACTCGCTCGTTTAAAACTCAAACGCTTCATAGCGTAACCAATCCGCCAACGATTGCTGATGGATTGATGAGTGCTCACTTAGGAGATATCACTTTCCCGTTAGTACTGGAATATGTATCTGATATGGTTACTGTTAGTGAAGAAGAAATTATTGAGGCCATTTATTTTTACTGGACTCGGTTTAAAGTGGTTAGTGAACCTTCCGGTGCTGTACCACTGGCTGCACTTTTGGCCGGTAAATTGCCTGAGCTAAAAGGCAAGCGTGTAGGAGTTGTCTTATCTGGTGGAAACGCGGATGTTCGTTTGGCAAGTGACTGGTTCAATCGTATTGAGACTCTATGAAAATTGAGAGAGGAGTAAAATTCTCTTCTAAGCATTATTGAAAGGATTGTTTCACGTGAAACCACAAAAAGCAGATAAGAAGGAGTGGGCAGAACTACTAGCTGAAGCAACCTTTCTTGAACGTCCCAATCGGTTTATCGCTCATTGTAGACTTGTGTCTGGCGAAGTTGTTGTCGTTCATGTACCCAATCCGGGTCGTATGTGGGAACTGCTCTTGCCAGGAGTCCAGGTCTTTTTAGCTGATCATCGTGACAGTGATCGAAAAACGAAGTGGTCCATGGTAGCGATTCTGCGGGAAGGTCATCTGGTTATGATCGATACCGGACATACTAATCGGGTTGCCGAAGAATTACTAGAACGAGGAAAAATTCCTTCGTTAGCTGAGTGGCGGCCTTTAAGGCGTGAAGTGAAAGTTGGAGCCAGTCGATTTGATTTCTTACTGGGCAATGGGGCCGGCGACGAAATGCTATTAGAGGTAAAGTCCTGTACACTCTTTGG
>JAGOZY010000132.1 GCA_018058445.1 Negativicutes bacterium
TGGCATTGGAATCACAGCTCAGCTGAATAAAAAACATAATGTGTATTTGGACATTGAACGCGCCAGTGGTGGTCAATTTAGTCAACCTTGGTCGGTCAATGGAGGCTATCGATTTAACTGGTAAAATAAGTTTTGGTTTAAGAAGGGCTCTAAGCATTTTTGCTTAGAGTCCTTCTTAGTTAAATCGCTTATACTTTGAGAAGGATCATCAAAAGTTAACTGTAAATTAATATTTTAATAACTTGCAATATAAAATGTCACTCTATACTTAAGGGGAATGAAGGGGAGGAATTATTTTGAAAAAATCACTGATTTGTTTAGGCTTATCGATGTTAGTGGGAGCGACTACTTGGGCGGCGGAAGTGAAGGATGTTAAGAGCTATGTCGTTCAGGTGCCGGAAGAATTTTATGTGGAATATAGCGGAGCCTATCAGAATAATTTCCCAAAAGGATTTGAGCCAGGTCATGGCTCGGCACTGGCTTTGAAAAGAATAAATGAGGATGGGTCAATTGAATTTTATGGGTTAAGTGACCGTGGCCCTAATGCGGATGGTCCGATGATTTTAAATAACCCAAATAAGAGTGGAAAGATCTTTCCTGCTCCCAAATTTGTTCCTGAGATTGGAGTCATTAAATTCGTTAGTGGTAAGGCTATGGTCACTGAGAAAATCGCCTTACGAGCAGGTGATAGTCAGAAAATTACCGGATTACCAGTGATTCCGGGAACGACTGGTGCTACTGGGGAGACTGCGCTGGATGACCTTATGAAAGTTCTGCCTTATGACGTAAATGGGATGGACCCTGAAGGACTTGCTATTGATAAAGAGGGTAATTTTTGGATTTCTGATGAGTATGGTCCTTTTGTAGCTAAATTTTCTCCGGAGGGGAAATTGCTCAAAAAAATGATGCCTGGGCAGGGGTTGCCAGATATCCTGAAATATCGGACCCCGAATCGTGGAATGGAAGGTCTCACAATTACACCAAGTGGCAAATATCTTTGGGGCGCTATGCAGAGTGTTTTGGATATCGAAGGACAGACTGGGAAAGCGGGGCAATTCACTCGTTTGGTTCGGATTGATATCGCAACAGGTGTGACTCAGATGTTTGCCTATCCAATTAACTCAAACTATAAAAATGCAAGTGGAGCAAAGATTGGTGATGTCTATGCACTAAACGACGGAGAGTTGCTTTTGATTGAGCAGGGAGCCGATCGAAATGGCGTGATGACCAATCAAATATTTAAAGTGTCAATTGGTGAAGCAACTGATTTAAGTAATTTTAAAATCAATGGGCTAGAAGCTGAATTCGCAGTAGATACGTCAGCGCTTCAGATGGCAGAGAAAGAATTATTGGTTGATCTTAGGCAGCACGGCTGGAAGATTGAAAAGGCTGAGGGAATTACTTTACTTCCGGATCGAAAGACGATCGTAGTTATAAATGATAATGACTTTGGGCTTGCTTTGAGTGTAAAAGATAATTTACTGCAAAAGGCAAAAGTTACAGACTATACTTTTGATAACGCGAAGCAGCAAATGATGATCGATGGAAAGGTGCGGAATCCGCAAATTAATCTTTCCCAGAATAGTCCGGATGAGGCACATGTACAATTGTGGTTTATTGAAATGAGAGATTTATTATAAATAAACAAGGGCGTAAATGATTTGAGGTTGGTAAAATTATTATCAGAGAATTTGAGTCGTTGCTACTTTCAATTTATTAGCAAGACCATCAGTAATAGTTGAAAGATCAAGGTTATTAATGACCTTGATCTTTTTTTTGCTTTGGGATCAGTTAAAGGTCTAAGAGAAGATCGGACATATTAAATTTTTGATATGAGGGGATTACGTGAGAAAATATTGATATAAATAAATGTATCTCTTTAGACTAAATGCAGATTTTATGCGAATTTTGTCGAATTAATTTTGTTGTCGTTCGATAGTTGCGATGATATTATTTATTTATAAAGAAATGTTATTTTGCTTGAGGTGGGGAGATAAAATGAATAAAAAGGCTTTTAAATTACGTAGACGAGTTCCGTGGCTTACAATGGGGTTGCTAGGTCTTCCATTCATGGGTAATTTCGTTATATCGGGAGAGTTTTTTATGCCAAAGGCCGCAGCATTTACAACTCCTGTAAGCGATCAAACGATTACAGGTGAAACGGTTGCTGACGGTGCCCAAGAGATCAATAGTGGTGGAATCGCTAATGATACGATTGTAGATCTTGGAGGAATCCAGTATGTCAATGAGGGTGGAATCACCCATGGTACGATCTTAAATCCTGGAGGAACTCAGATTATTGATGATGGCGGGACTGCCAACGTGACGACTATAGAAGAGAGTGGATATCAAGTTGTCTATGGTGGTGGTATCTCAAATGATGCGATCATAAATGCTGGTGGATCGCAAGAACTTAATTCTGGTACTAGCAATAGAACCATCATAAATAGTGGAGGAAATCAAGATATTTATTATGGAAGTGCCAACGAGACGATTATCAATGATGGGGGAGTCCAGAATGTCGGTGATGATGGGATCACCAACGATACAATTATTAAAAATGGAGGAATCCAGAATGTTGACGATCGTGGAATTGCCAACGATACGGTTGTAGATCTTGGAGGAATCCAATATGTCAATGAGGGTGGGGTTGCCCATAATAGCAGCGCAAATGATGGTGGGGCTATTTATATTACTGAGAATGGCACGAATTTAACCGGCATAACGAATTTAAATGGAGGAACTCTTCATATCGTTCCGGCAAGTGTGGATGGATCGTCGTTTATCGTTTCGAATATTGAAAATTTAGCAGGTAATGGTTCTATTTATCTCAATACCAATTTAGAATCATTGACTGGTGATTTGGTTCAGATTAGCGGATCTGCGAGTGGAGATCATCAGGTGTTTGCCAACAACCAGGGCGGGGCATCGGTAGACAAAGATCAGGCTCTAACGATTATTGAAACAGCTGGAGGCGGCAATTTTTCACTCGGACAGCAAGTTGAAGTAGGTGGTTATCTATATGACTTACGGAAAAATCCTGGGAATCAAAATAATTGGGAGCTTTATTCTCCAGGAAATCACACTTCGTCAGGGAGCGCTTCGATTAATGCTTTCGCCGGATCTTATCTGCTGAATTATGCCGAAACTCAGACTTTACTCCAACGGATGGGTGACTTGCGCCAAGGGGACGATCAGGGTGGAGTTTGGGCTCGTGCGCTTGGTGGTAAGTTTGAATCGAATGGTAGCAGCTTTTTAAGTGGCTTTGATATGAACTATAGTGGGTTGCAAGTTGGATCAGATAAGAAGATTTCTTTAAAAAATGGAAAAGGCGATTTGTATGTAGGTGGAATGTTTGGTTATTCGAAAGGAAATTTAGATTATGGAGTGGGTAGTGGATCGATTGACTCAAAAACCTTGGGAGCTTATGGAACCTATATCGCACCAAATGGTTTTTACGCGGACTTGGCTCTTAAATACGGCTGGATGAAAAACGACTTCAAGGTGCTGGATACCGCAGGGAATCGAGTTACTGGGGAAGATATGAATACAGATGGGCTTTCTGCCTCGTTAGAGGTTGGACAGAAAATCCATTTCAATAAAACAGCTAAAGAAGGCTGGTACGTGGAGCCTCAGGCTCAGATTAGTATGGGCCATCAAAGCGGTGGGAGTTTTCATGCTTCGAATGGACTTCGGGTGGATGTAGATAGCTATACAAGTACCTTGGGACGGCTCGGAATCAATGCAGGCTACGAAGTGAAGAGTGGCAAGAATCCAGTCAATGTCTATGCAAAAGCTTCTTATGTACATGAGTTTGACGGGGATGTAGGCTACCGGATGAATGGCATTGCCGAGCAGACGAGCTTTGGTGATTCTTGGTGGACCTATGGAGTGGGTATCACAGCTCAGATCAATAAAAAACATAACGTGTATTTGGATATTGAACGAGCTAGTGGCGGTCAATTTAGCCAACCGTGGTCGCTCAATGGAGGGTACCGTTTTAGCTGGTAAGAAAGTGTTACTCTTTAAAAGAATCAGAGACACTAAGCAAAATGCTTAGTGTCTCTTTGCTTTTTGTAATTAAATTTATATTCCTTGTATACTATAGGGGGGTATGGTATGATGAAGGAAATCAATCCATTTAGGGGGAGAAAAGATGAGTAATAAAAAAGCGGACTGCGAGAGGCATAGTCATCATTCGGAGGCAATAAAATCGAATATTGTTACCCGTTTAAATAAGGTAGAAGGTCAGATTCGAGGAATTAAGGGATTAATTGAAAAAGATACGTATTGTGATGACGTGCTAAACCAGATTGCGGCAATTCAGTCTGCCCTAAATAGTGTGGGGAAATTGTTGCTAGAAGCTCACGTCAAAAGTTGCATTGTTGAGCGAATTAAGGCGGATGATTTAGAGGTCGTGGATGAATTAATGACCACTGTAAAAAAATTAATGAAATAAAAAAAGAATCTGGGATGAGATTTTGAGAAAAATTCGTGAAGAAAAAAGGTGCTTTAAGATGAAAAAAACGTTAAAAATAAAAGGAATGACTTGTGC
>JAGOZY010000133.1 GCA_018058445.1 Negativicutes bacterium
AACGTGGCTAGTACGACTGGATAGGGAACACCGATCACAGTTGTGCCAGCGAAAACAATAGTTGCCACAATCGCACAAATGAGAAGCTGCCCACGAATATAACGGGCGAGCATGTAAGCTATTTCGTGGAGTACTTCCAAGATGGATTTACGCCGACGGACTGGTGCAAGATTGACAATATTTCCTACCAAATATTCTCCATCACGCAAGAAGTAGTAAACCAAAAATGGCATAATCACTAAATTGATAACTGCTGAAGTCAGGCTTCCGACTAATTGGAAAAAGCCTGTGACTCGGGCAACGATAAAGTTGAATACTTGCTGGATTCCATTATCGATAATGGTCTGCACTTGTGGCGGTAAGGCAAAATACTGGGATTGGCTATCAAGCAAGGTTTGACTAAAGACCCGCTTAAAGAATCGAACTGTATCCGGCAAGGTAGCAAGAAAGCTCGCAAGTTCTTTGATAAGCGGCTGAAAGACAAGGAAAATAAGTCCGAAAAGAGCAACGAAAGCCAATAAAACGACGACTAATGTCGCCAAATTTCGCTTACCATTTTTATAGCCACTCTTTTTCAAAAGGCGTTCTAGCGCCTTTACAGATGGGGACAGGAATAAGGCAATCAAAATGGCAAATACGATTGGGAGATAAATAGGAGCGGCAAAAATAAGAAAAACTAGGATTGCTACCCCAACTAATACACGATTCCAGGAAAATTGTTTTAGTTCCACGTATGTCACCCTTTCTTCGTTCGATTTTTCTAGTTATCGAATAAATGGATTGTGAGCCTTTTCCCAGCCAATCGTTGTTTGGGGTCCGTGACCTGGATAGACTACTGTTTGATCTGGTAAAACCATCAGTTTCTTTTTAATTCCATCAATGAGTCCTTTATAAGATCCCCCAGGAAAATCAGTTCGGCCGATCGACTCAGCAAAAAGCGTATCACCAGCAAATAAGACTTGGGACTTTGATGAATAAAGGCAAACACCACCAAGGGTATGGCCCGGGGTGTGAATGACGTAAAGATCATCTTCAGGACAAAACTGGATGGTGTCGCCGTCATTTAAAAATCCATCTGCGCCAGCCAAGGCGATCTCTTTTCCGACGAAACCAGAAAGATTTTTCTTAGCATCTTCAAGCATTCCAGCATCTTCTTCATGAATAAGAACTTTAGCGCCGGTTGCTTTGCGTAGTGCATCAACTGCACCGATATGATCGCCATGCCCATGAGTAAGTAGGATAAAGCTAACTGTCGCGCCTAGATTTTCGATTTCTTTAAGGATTTTCGCCGGCTCTGCTCCTGGATCAATGACTGCAACTTGCTTGCTCGTCTCGCAGAACGCGAGGTAGGAGTTGGTTTGAAGAGGTCCGACTGGTAGTGTAATAACTTTCATTTTTATTTGCTCCTTAATTGTTTTTTTCCGATTCGATTAAAAAAGTTACCGGCCCATCATTGTAAAGTTCGATTCCCATGTGAGCTTGAAAGGTTCCTGTATGAACTGTAATGCCTTGATTTTTTACTTGCGCAATAAAATATTCGTACAACTCATTGGCAGTTTCTGGATCGGCTGCTTGATCAAATCCAGGCCGATTTCCTTTGCGGCAGTCTCCGTATAAGGTAAACTGCGACACAATCAGCACTTCCCCTTGGATATCTTGAACGCTTAGATTCATTTTTTCGTTTTCGTCTTCAAAAATTCGAAGTCGCGCTACCTTACCTGCTAAGAAGTCTGCGTCTTTTTCACTGTCCCCTTTTCGGACACCGAGAAAGATCGTTAATCCAGAGGCGCATTTCACAGTTTCTTGTCCTTCAATATGCACTGCGGAAAAGCGAGTCCTTTGCACCAATGCCCTCACCCTTCATGACCTCCCTTTAAAGCTTCAGCTCGTTGTACTTGGTAAACATCGCGAATTTTTCGTAATTTACTCATCAATTGATCCAATTGAGCTACATCTTTTACATCGACTTCAAAGTCGACTGTAATTTGTTTGTTTTTTCCAACCTTTGCATTCATTGATGAAATATGGCTTTTGGCTTCCATAATCGTACTCATGAGTTCATTGAGCACACCAGGACGATCAACAGCCAATACTTCGATAGCGACTTTGTAAGCAGCACTATCGTCACCCAAATCCCAAGATACCGGAATTTGCCGGTCCTTTTCAGCTCCAGTCGGTTGGGCATTTACGCAGTCTTCCCGATGAATCGTAACTCCCCGCCCGCGAGTGATGTAGCCGACAATTTTGTCGCCTGGTACCGGGTTGCAGCATTTTGCAGTTCTTATCATCAGACCCGGTTCACCATTGACTAAGATGCCACCTGTGCCTTTTGAACTGTTTTTGCGTGGCTTGATGGTAGTTAAGATAGGTAGAGCATTTCCAAGCGCTTTTTCCCGTTTACGATAATGCTCAAGTAGCCGATTAATTACTGCTGTCGCAGTAGTTCCGCCATAGCCAATCGCTGCAATCAAATCTTCTTCGTTGCCAAAGTTTTGTTTTTTAGAAATTTCCTGCATCCATTCAGAACGCACTAGTTCTTTTGCTTCATAACCGAGTCTTTTGACTTCACGGTCAAGAGATTCGCGTCCTTTGGCGGTATTTTCTTCCCGATTTTGCTTTTTAAACCATTGTCGAATTTTATTTTTAGTTTCTGGGCTACGAACCAGAGCAATCCAGTCCCAACTTGGGCCTGTCCCCTTGGTCGTAACAACTTCAACGATATCACCATTATTAAGTTTATAAGTGAGTGGAACCATTTTTCCATTGACTCGAGCTCCGGTACAACGATTTCCTACATCTGTGTGAACTCGATAGGCAAAATCAATCGGGACTGATCCGGCTGGAAGCTCCACGATATCTCCCTTTGGCGTAAAAACAAAAACTTCATCTGCAAAAACGTCTACTTTTAAAGTTTCCATGAATTCTTTGGTATCTCGCATGTCTTGATGCCAATCGAGCAGCTGCCGAATCCAAGAAAGTTTCTGATCGAAGTCTTTCGCTCCGGCAACTTCTCCTTCTTTATAGCGCCAATGAGCAGCGATTCCATATTCGGCAATGCGGTGCATTTCCTGAGTTCTAATTTGAATCTCGAGAGGGCGCCCCTGAGAGCCAATCACCGTCGTATGCAGGGATTGATATAAATTGGATTTAGGCACTGCGATAAAGTCTTTAAAGCGGCCGGGAATTGGTTTCCATAGGGTATGAATAATACCGAGTACCCCATAGCAGTCTTTAATCGAATCAACAACAATTCGAATCGCCGAAAGGTCGTAAATCTCCGATAAATCTTTATGATCTTTTTCCATTTTTCGCCAGATACTATATAAATGCTTCGGTCGCCCCTGAATTTCGGCATGAATCGGTATTTCTTTTAATTTATTTTGGATCATTGTAACCGCATCTTGAATGTCCGCTTGCCGCTCTTCTCGTCGCTGGCGAACTTTTTCTACCAAGTCATAGTAGCTTTCAGGCTCAAGATATCGAAAACCTAAATCTTCAAGTTCCCATTTGATATTGAACATCCCAAGTCTATGGGCTAGCGGAGCAAATATCTCAAGCGTTTCCTTAGCAATATCTTTTTGCTTTTCAGAATTCATATGAGAAAGGGTTCGCATGTTATGAAGCCGATCTGCTAGTTTGATGACAACCACTCGTAAATCTTTGGCCATGGCCAAAAGCATTTTTCGATGGCTCTCAAGTTTTTGCTCTTCTTTCGATTTGTATTCAATTCGGCTTAGCTTTGTCACCCCATCTACTAATCGGGCTACTTCACCGCCGAATTCTTTTTCAATCGTCTCCAGTTTTATATCCGTATCTTCAACCACATCATGCAAAATCGCCGCTTCGAGAGTCACTGCATCGACTTGCACCTCTGCAAGAATTCGAACGACTCCGAGGGGATGATAGATATATATTTCACCAGATTGGCGGCGTTGTTCTTCATGAGCTTTCAGCGCTAATTCAAACGCTTTCCGAATGCCTTTTAGATCTTCTTCCGAAAAATGCTTGCAAAATGTCGCAAGAATATCTTCAAACTCTTTACGAGCTTTGATTTCTTCTTCTGCTGTCATGATTTGCGTTTCTACACTCATAAGAACCCGCCCCTTTCTTAAACGATAGATCTATCTTTATTCATACTCAATTAAAGTCTCAATTGGATAACCTTTTAAATGTTCTCGACCATTTAAATAGGTAAGCTCAATTAAAAATCCAAGAGCGACTACTTCACCGCCTAATGCTTCAATCATTTTAACTGTAGCACCTGCTGTACCGCCAGTTGCCAGCAGATCATCGACAATAATGACTCGTTGTCCTTTAGTTATGGCATCTTGGTGAATTTCCAATGTATCGGTTCCATACTCGAGTTTATATTCGTGTCTAAGGACTTCGGCAGGAAGCTTACCTGGCTTACGTACTGGAATAAAACCGCAACCGAGTTTAAAAGCAACCGCTGACCCCATAAT
>JAGOZY010000134.1 GCA_018058445.1 Negativicutes bacterium
CAATCGAATCCGGTTTTACAACCACACGAATTTCTCGTCCTGCCTGAATCGCAAACGTTTTTTCGACTCCCTTAAACTCATTTGCAATATCTTCCAATCGGTGAAGACGCTTCATATAAGTTTCCAGACTTTCACGTCGTGCTCCTGGTCGCGCTGCTGAAATTGCATCTGCCGCGGCAACTAAGACTGATTGAATTGTGGTGGGTTCTTCATCGCCATGATGAGCCATAATACAGTTGACGACTTCTGGGCTCTCTTTATACTTGCGAGCCATATCCGCACCAATAGTGACGTGGCTACCTTCCATTTCATGGTCAATCGCCTTACCAATATCGTGGAGTAAACCTCCCCGCTTGGCTAAAGTCACATCAACACCCAGTTCAGCTGCCATAAGTCCAGCTAAATGGGAAACTTCGATCGAATGCTTTAACACGTTTTGTCCGTAACTTGTACGGTATCGCAGGCGACCTAAAAGGCGCATGACCTCAGGATGAACTCCGTGCACTCCTGTGTCAAAAATAGCTTGTTCGCCAGCTTCTTTGATCTTTTGATCAATTTCTTGTTTTGCCTTTTCAACCATCTCTTCAATACGAGCTGGGTGAATACGACCATCTTGAACTAATTTTTCCAACGCAATTCGAGCTGTTTCTCGTCTTACTGGATCAAATCCAGAGATAATTACCGCTTCTGGCGTATCATCAATAATCAGATCAATACCAGTTAAAGTCTCAAGAGTTCGAATATTTCGTCCCTCTCGACCAATGATACGACCTTTCATTTCATCATTTGGAATATTAACAACAGAAACTGTAGTTTCTGCCACATGATCCGCAGCACAACGCTGAATGGCAGTTGAGATGACTTCACGAGCTCGTTTATCTGCTTCTTCTTTTGCTTCTTGCTCGATATCTTTAATCATAATTGCAGTTTCATGACGAATTTCTTCCTCAACTGTGTTTAAAAGAATTTTCTTCGCATCATCAAAACTCAAATTTGAAATTCTTTCAAGTTCATGAATTTGCTGTAGTTCAAGTTCCTTGATTTTCTGTTGATTGGTTAAAATATCTGCTTCTTTTTTCTCAAGAGTCTCCTCTTTCTTTTCGAGAATCTCTACTTTACGGTCTAAATTTTCCTCTTTTTGCTCTAAGCGATTTTCTGATTTTTGGATCTCAACTCGGCGCTCTTTAACTTCTTTTTCAATCTCAGCGCGCAACCGATGAATTTCCTCTTTAGCTTCTAAAAGAGCTTCTTTTTTACGAGCTTCACTATTTCGCTCTGCATCATTGACGATTCGCCGAGCTTCTTCTTCTGCAGAAGAAATTTTAGATTCTGCTGACATCTTACGAACCGTATAACCGGCACCCAGACCGATGATTAAAGTACCACAGGCCACAAGGCCTATAATTAATAATTCTGACATAATCCTTCTCCGTCTCCTCCCTGATTTAGGTTTTCTTTTTATTTTAATCTTACAAATAAATTGGCTTGGTAAAACCCTATAAAAAAAGCCGAGTGAAATCACTCGGCTTTTCATGTCGGAAATTTCCAACCATATGGACCAAAAGCCTTGACATATTTCTGAATTTACAGTCTAAGTGTAATTCTTTTCAAGAAAACTGTCAAGCAATCTGGTAGCTGAAATCAGCGTATTTTCAATCTTCCACGCTCTTTGGAGCAATATTGATCAAATGATTATTTGTTAGAAAATGTTCTCGAACTTTTACTTCGATTTCATTGGCCATTTCTGGGTTGTTTCGTAAAAATTCTTTTACGTTCTCCCGTCCTTGACCTAAACGAACATCTTTGTAAGAATACCAAGCTCCGCTTTTAGCAATCAAATCAACTTGAGAAGCTAAATCAACTAGGCAACCTTCGCGGGAAATACCAGTCCCATACATAATATCGAATTCCGCTTGTTTAAATGGAGGTGCAACTTTATTCTTTACCACTTTAATTCGAGTTCGATTTCCGACCATATCAGTTCCTTGTTTCAAGGTCTCGATTCGTCGAATATCCAGTCGAACAGAAGAGTAGAATTTTAGTGCTCGTCCACCAGTTGTGGTTTCCGGGCTACCAAACATGACCCCTACTTTTTCTCGAATTTGATTGATGAAAACAGTGGTCGTTCGTGACTTACTGATAATCGCAGTCAACTTCCGAAGTGCTTGCGACATCAATCGGGCTTGAAGCCCCACATGGCTATCGCCCATCTCACCTTCAATCTCTGCCCGTGGCACAAGGGCCGCAACAGAGTCAATAACAACAATGTCCACTGCACCACTTCGAACTAAAGCTTCGACAATCTCAAGAGCTTGCTCCCCTGTATCAGGTTGCGAGATCAATAAATTGTCGATATCAACGCCTAAGTTACGAGCATAAGAAGGATCAAGAGCATGTTCAGCATCGATAAATGCCGCAACACCACCCGCTTTTTGAGCCTCAGCGATCATGTGAAGAGTGACTGTAGTTTTTCCTGAAGACTCAGGACCATAAACTTCGAGCACTCGTCCACGAGGAATTCCGCCAATGCCTAAAGCGATATCAAGAGGAAGGCATCCACTTGGGATAAGCTCAAGGTGCATAGAAGCTGCGGCTTCGCCGAGCTTCATAATGGCCCCTTTACCAAAATCTTTCTCAATCTGTTTCAGCGCATTGTCTAAGGCCTTTACTTTTTCTGGGGACCTTTCCATGGAGCACCTCCTGTATTTTTTCTAACAGGGGGACGAGAAGAAGCTGGACGTGGTGGACGTGGCCCGCTAGGGGCACTGCCATCTCTTCCACGGGCCGGTTCCATTCTCACCCGATATCCCTTCCACATGTTCTTATTCATGAGAGCATGAACTTTTTCAGCTTCACTCTCAGGAACTTCTAGGAAGCTAAAAGCATCGTAAACACGAACTTGAGCAACCAAATCAGGGGTCAGATCAGCTTCTTGGGCAATCTTATTCACAATGTCGTCACGAGTGACTTTTTGAATTTGTCCCATATTGAGGAAGAATCGAACTCGTCCTGGAGCTGCCCCAGTTTCTGGGAACATTGGTTCTTTAGGGCGAGCAGCTTCGGGAATTCCTTCAAGGTGCAAGCAGAGAGCTGCGGCTGCGATATCTTCGAGCTCATAAGTATCTGGAAGCTCTGCCAAAATTTGTTTGTAGTTAGTCTGAGCACCAGACTCTAAAATCGTTACTAGATTTCGCGCCAAAGCCTCTTTTTGCTTGTCGATTACATCAGCAAGTGTTGGAAGTGGTTTACGAGTAATCTGCGTTTTGATTGCTTGTTGAATCGAGCGCAATTGACGGAATTCTGACGGCTCGACCAGAGTAATCGCTTTACCAGATCGTCCTGCTCGGCCGGTACGACCAATTCGATGTACATAAGACTCGTTGTCTTGTGGAATGTCATAGTTAATAACATGGCTGACGTTTTCCACATCAATTCCACGAGCTGCGACATCAGTAGCAACCAAAATTTCAGCTTTGCCTTCTTTGAATCGGCGCATCGCTCTTTCTCGTTGAACTTGGCTTAGATCGCCATGAATTCCCTCGGCTTGATAGCCGCGACCCTGCAAAGAAGCAACCAGATCGGCAACGCCTTTTTTCATACGGCAGAAAATGATTGTACGTTCTGTATCCTCAGCATCAAGTACTCGGCAAAGGCTGTCGAGTTTGTTACGAGTTTCATAATAGATTTGTTCGATCAAAGGCACAGTCATCTGCTCTCGATTGACCGTAACCATTACGGGCTGATCCATGTATTTTTCTGCTAATTTTCGTACTGCAGGCACCATTGTCGCAGAAAATAACAGCATTTGTTTTTCTGGTGGAATAGCATCAAGAATCGATTTAATATCCTCGATAAAACCCATATCGAGCATTTCATCGGCTTCATCTAAAACGAGAGTCTGAACTGATCCTAGTTTTAAAGTCCCACGGCGCAAATGATCGAGTAATCGTCCGGGAGTTCCCACGACGACATGAACGCCACCCATCAAAGTTCTGATCTGGCGATCCATCGACTGTCCACCATAAACCGCAGCGATTTTCACTCGTTTATGTTTACCAATTTTTGTGATCTCTTCCGAAACTTGTAGTGCAAGTTCACGAGTTGGAGTCACAATCAAAGCCTGAGGAAATTTTGTCAGGCCTCCTAATTTCTCAATAATTGGTACGCCAAAGGCAGCTGTTTTTCCAGTACCTGTTTGCGCTTGACCAATGATGTCTTTTCCTTGAAGCGCGAAAGGAATCGCTTTACTTTGGATCGGTGATGGCTCTTCAAAGCCCATGTCGGCCAATCCAGCCAGTGTTTTAGGAGATAATTCTAAATCCCCAAATTTGTAGTCTGCATATTTCACTAATTTTCCTCCTGTGGGTTTCCCCATTTCATTTCAAGATTCTAAAAGAAGAATTTATTTAAAATACTTCTTGTCATCTTCGAC
>JAGOZY010000135.1 GCA_018058445.1 Negativicutes bacterium
TGATGGAGCAAGCCGAATTCCAGAAATGGTACGGTGGGCGAAAGAAAAAGGAATGCCCGCATTGGCTCTGACTGATCACGGGGTTCTTTATGGTGCAATTGAGTTTTATAAAGAAGCCAAAAAAGCTGGTATAAAACCAATATTGGGTTGCGAAGTCTACGTAGCACCAGGTAATCGTACCGATAAAACTCCGGCTGATCGGGACAAAGAAAATGCCTATCACTTAGTTCTTCTGGCCGAAACTCAAGAGGGATGGAATAATCTGATTCGTCTTGTCTCAATGGGACATTTGGAAGGGTTTTATTATAAACCGCGAGTAGACAAAGAGCTTTTGAAAAAATATCATACAGGGATTATCGCTCTAAGTGCCTGCCTTGCAGGTGAAATTCCTGCACTGTTTATGCGAGGTGATGAGGATGCTGCAAGAAAAGCAGCGGAAGAATATCGCGAAATTTTCGGACCGGATCATTTTTTTCTTGAGGTTCAGGATCAAGGCATTGAAATAGAAAAATCAGTCAATCAGTTTGTTTTTAAATTAGCTGATGAATTGTCAATTCCGGTAGTTGCGACAAATGACTCCCACTATGTATCTCAAGATCATGCGGAGCGACAAGATGTGCTTATGTGCATTCAGATGCAAAAAAATGTTGATGACCCAGGCCGACTCAAATTTCCGACTTCGGAATTTTATTTAAAAGATGGTCAGGAAATGAGCGCTCTGTTTCCAGGGCGAATGGATATTATTGAAAATACCGTCAAGATTGCAGAGCGATGTAATGTTGAATTGAAGTTTGGCGAATATTTGCTACCAGACTTTGAAGTTCCGCTGGGTGAGACCAGTACGAGCTATTTAAGGGCCTTATGTGAAGTTGCACTTCAAAAAAAATACCCAGAATTTGGTGAGCTTGAGCAAAATCGTTTAAATCATGAATTACAGACGATTGGCGAAATGGGATTTTCAAGTTACTTTTTGATTGTCTGGGACTTTGTACGCTTTGCTCGCGAAAGCAAAATAGCCGTAGGGCCAGGGCGAGGATCGGCCGCTGGCAGTATTGTTGCCTATTTATTGGGAATTACTAACCTAGATCCGATTGAACACCAACTGCTTTTTGAGCGCTTTTTAAATCCTGAGCGAATCACGATGCCTGATATTGACATCGATTTTTGCTATGAACGGCGAGGAGAAGTCCTTCAATATGTAGTGGATAAATATGGTACGGATCGAGTTGCCCAAATCATTACATTCGGTACGCTAGCTGCAAGAGCGGCAGTACGAGATGTCGGCCGAGCTCTGGGGATTCCTTATGGGGACGTGGATCGAATCGCGAAGTTAATACCTAGAGAATTAGGGATTACTTTAGAGAAAGCGCTTCTACAATCGAAAGAATTGCAGGAAATATATAACCAAGATTCGCAAATTAAGAATCTAATTGACCTTGCGAAAGGAATCGAAGGAATGCCTCGAAACGCTTCGACTCATGCGGCTGGTGTCGTAATTGGGCCGGATGAACTGCAAAAATATGTTCCTTTGCAAAATTCAAGCGAGGGCTTTGTAACTACCCAATGGGATAAGGACCGAATTGAAGAATTAGGCCTACTCAAGATGGATTTACTCGGTTTGACTACGTTGACAATTATTGAACATGCCTTGGACTTTATTGAAGAATCGACTGGCGAGAGAATCGACATGGATCATATTCCATCGCAAGATCCTAAAGTTGCAGAAATGCTGAGGCAAGGAAAAACCGCAGGGGTATTTCAGCTAGAATCAGGTGGCATGACCGAGCTGATCAGGCAGATTGCGCCCAAGAATTTTGAAGAAATTATTCCAGTTGTCGCTCTCTTTCGCCCCGGCCCACTTGGCAGTGGAATGGTCGAAGATTTTATCGAAAGAAAGCATGGACGAAAAGCAATTGAATATGCCCATCCCGATTTAGCACCGGTGCTAGAGGAAACTTTTGGTGTGATTCTCTACCAAGAGCAGGTCATGAAAATCGCTTCTCTCATGGGCGGATTTAGCCTTGGTGAGGCAGATTTGCTACGCCGAGCAATGAGCAAGAAGAAAGCGGATGTACTGGCGGCTCAAAAAGAGCGCTTTATTGCTGGTGCGATTGAGCGGAATTATGGGAAAGAACTGGCTGAGAAAACTTTTGATCTAATTGCGCATTTCGCCGACTATGGCTTTAATAAATCCCACAGTGCGCCTTATGCTTGGATTGCTTATCAAACTGCCTGGCTTAAGGCTAATTACCCAGCACAATTTATGGCGGCATTACTTTCGAATGCGGCAAAATCAAGTGATAAAATGACGCATTATATCGAAACTGCAAGACAGATGGGTCTCAAGATACTTCCTCCCGATGTAAATATCAGCACGACTGCTTTTGGAGTCGATGAAAATGGCTGTATTCGGTTTGGGATGGGGGCTATTAAAAATATCGGAGATGCTGCAATTCGTAGTATTTTGACTAGTAGAAAGAGTGAAAAATTTAAATCTCTTTCCGACTTTTGTCATCGAGTGGATTCCCGTGTGGTGAATAAACGAGTACTTGAGAATCTAATTAAAGCAGGTGCACTGGATAGTTTAGGTCTTAGACGTTCTCAAATGCTTGCGATCTTAGAGCCGACTTTGGACGCTGCTTTAAGTAAACAAAAGAGTACCTCTGAGGGACTTATGGATCTGTTTGATATGGGCTCAGAAGCAGATAAAGTGGTTATTAACGAAATCTCTGTTCCTGATCTGCCGGAGGTATCGCCGGAAGAGCTTCTCGCGTGGGAAAAGGAGCTGACTGGGTTTTACGTATCATCACACCCTTTGCACGGGTTTATGGAGACACTCGAGAATTTAAATTCGATCTCGGAGCTTCAAGACAAGGGACAAGATAGTCAGTGGTGTGGTGTGGGGGGAGTCGTGATCGCTTCGCGAAGAATCACAACTCAAAAAGGCGATATGATGTGCTTTGCTACGCTGGAAGATACGGGCGGTGTTGTCGAAGTCATTCTGTTTCCAAAGGTTTTTGATCGTTATGGCAAATACATACTTCCAGATGGAAAAGTTCAAGTCTTTGGTAAGCTTCAAGTCGAAGAAGAACAGGGGATCAAGCTGATTGCACAACAAGTCATTCCGTTGGATGTAACCCATATCGTTCTTAACTTGGATATTCGTAAGCGTCATGAAGACGATGCGAGCATGGCCAGGTTGAAAATACTTCTACAAAAATCACCTGGAAAAACACCGATACTTTTGCGCTTAGTGGATCAAAAAAAAGTGATTCGTACCTTTGAAGATTTTTGGGTGACTCCGTCCCGGGAGTTAATAAAAAATTTAAACGAGCTTCTTGGCGAGCAGGCGATACATTTTACCAAAGAATAAAGAAAAACTCCTGACTCAAAATCAGGAGTTTTTCTTTTAGGTAATATGTTCAGACTATTAAGAAAAATACATACAATTCTATGTACATTTCTTTAAGAATATAGTAGAATGAGGTTGGTTTTGTTCTCCTACAATCGAATGGTAAAAAATTCACGTATTTGGTATTAGGGGGTGAGTTTTAGTATACGGGAATTCAGGATTTGGAAGGAGAAAAGCTTTTATGGATATCTTTAGTATTGTCTTAAGTCTTGCACTTTTGATGTTTTTTGCCTATCGGGGCTTCTCAGTTATTATTTTTGCACCAATTTTTGCAATTCTGGCAGCAGTTTTATCGGGTAAAGGAGCTCTAGCTACTTATACTCATTCTTTTATGCCAGAAGCAATGAATTATGCTAAAGTATATTTTCCGATATTTATGCTTGGAGCTGTTTTTGGAAAGGTAATGGAAGAAACAGGTTTGGCCAAATCTGTTGCCATGTATTTGATTAAAACACTGGGAAAAGAGCGAGGGATTTTATCTATTATTCTTTCTTGTGTTATTTTAACTTACGGTGGAGTTAGTCTTTTTGTTGTGGTGTTTGCTGTTTATCCTTTTGCAGCCTCTTTATTTAAGGAAGCCGATATTCCAAAGAGATTGATGCCAGTAACAATTGCGTTGGGCGCTTTTACAGCGACAATGGATTCTTTTCCTTGGTCGCCACAAATTCAAAATGTTATCCCAACAACTTTCTATGGTACAACCACTGCGGCGGCCCCAATTTCTGGATTTATTGGGGGAACTTTAATCCTTGTACTTGGTTATCTCTATGTGAATTGGAGAGTGAAGCAGGCGCGAGCGAATGGCGAAGGGTATGGAGTTCATGACGAAAAAGTAGTCGATCAAAATGCGCAAGAGCCAATTTCATTTTGTGTAGCGATTATTCCATTGGCGTCAGTTTTGTTGATTAACTTATTTCTAACAAGTCGATTTTTTGTCTGGGATCCGAACTTATTGGCGGATTTCCCAGGCGTTTCTGTTAATAGTATCAAGGGAATTTGGGCTTTAATTATTGCTT
>JAGOZY010000136.1 GCA_018058445.1 Negativicutes bacterium
CGGTCAAATTAAAAGAACAATGGGATCAGATTGCTGTCCGGCCTATTTTAATTGATGATGAAGAATACCCAGCTCTTTTACGTGAAATTTATTCGCCACCTCAGGTGCTTTTTATAAAAGGAAAAATTTCTACCTTTCAAAAACCAGCAATTGCTATTGTTGGCGCGAGAAAATGCACAGCCTATGGAAGACAGGCTGCAGAAAAAATCGCCTCAGAATTGGCAGGACTTGGTATTTGCGTCATTAGCGGTGGTGCCCGAGGAATCGATACGGCCGCCCATCGAGGGGCTTTACAAACTGGCGAAACTATCGCAGTCTTTGGCTGCGGTGTGGATGTCAGCTACCCACCAGAAAATCGCGAACTATTCTCTCAGATTGAAAACGCAGGAGCCCTAGTTTCTGAATACCCACCAGGTACGCCGCCAATCGCAGGGAATTTCCCCGCACGAAATCGTATCATTAGTGGTCTTTCCAAAGGAGTTCTCGTGGTGGAAGCTGCTGAAAAGAGCGGAAGCCTGATTACAGCCCACTTAGCATTAGAGCAAAACCGCGAAGTCTTCGCCATTCCGGGTGGAATTCTTTCGCCTCTAAGCCGAGGAACGAACCGCCTAATCCAGCAAGGAGCCAAGCTCGTGATGGAAGGCGCTGACTTACTGGAAGAATTTGGTCTAGAAACTTCCCCGAAATCTGCAAAGGCAGAACTCCCTATCTTATCTGCACCAGAGCAGCAGATTTTATCACAGCTAAGCCCAGAGACCAGCAAATCATTGGAAGAACTGGTCAATCAAACCGGGCTTGAGTGGAGTGCCGCCAGTTTAATTTTGTTTGAGATGGAGCTCAAAGGATGGGTCAAAAATGAAGGGCTCCAAGGCTATATTCGTTTATTACTATAAAATAAGGAGGGCATAGGGTGAGTAAGACGCTACTTATTGTAGAATCTCCAGCCAAGGCCAAGACAATTGAGAAATATTTAGGGAAAAACTATAAAGTACTGGCCTCTATGGGGCATCTTCGCGACCTGCCAAAAAGCCAATTCGGTGTGGATGTTGAAAATAATTTTACCCCCAAATACATCAATATCCGTGGCAAAGGCGATTTAATCAAAAGCTTGAAAAATAGTGCAAAGTCCGCTGACCGCATTTTACTCGCAACTGACCCGGATCGCGAAGGAGAAGCGATCGCCTGGCATTTAGCCCATATTCTTGGTCTGAATCTAGACGATAAAATTCGAATTGTTTTTAATGAAATTACGAAAAATGCAGTGCAAGAAGCCGTCAAAAAGCCGCGTCCACTTGCGCTACCCGTAGTCGATGCCCAGCAAGGACGAAGACTACTAGACCGGATTGTAGGCTATAAATTAAGTCCACTGCTTTGGAAAAAGATCAAATGGGGACTAAGTGCAGGACGGGTACAGTCAGTGGCTGTCCGTCTTATTTGCGATCGGGAAGCCGAGATCGAAGCGTTTATCTCCGAAGAATACTGGACAATCGGCGCCAAACTAAGTAAAGAAGCGAAATCCGCCCAATTCGATGGCAACGTCGCGACTTACTTAAAGAAAAAGCTCGAAATTGCTTCTGAAGAAGAGGTCTTGAAGCATAAAGCCGCCCTTGAAGCCTCCAAGGCGCATGTAAAATCAGTAGAGCGTAAAGATCGAAAACGCTCTCCCCAGCCGCCTTTTACTACGAGCACGCTCCAGCAAGACGCTTCACGTAAGCTTGGCTTCAATGCCCGGCGTACGATGCAGATTGCGCAGCAGCTTTATGAAGGACTGGAGATCGGGCCTAAAGGAACTACCGGTCTGATTACTTATATGCGTACCGACTCGACCCGAGTCGCTGATTCGGCAGCCCAAGAAGCCCGCAGTTTTATCGAAGGCCGCTTTGGCAAAGAGTATCTGCCTGCCAAGCCTCCGGTTTATAGTAGTAAAAAAAGCGCCCAAGATGCCCATGAGGCAATCCGCCCCAGTGAGGCAAATTTAAACCCCGAAGCGATTAAGTCATTCCTATCAAATGATCAATTTAAAGTGTACAACCTGATCTGGCGACGCTTCATGGCCAGTCAGATGCAGGCTGCATTATATAACCAACTGACTGTAGTTACCGAAGCTGGCGACTACGGCATTCGCTCCACCGCGACTCAACTTGTCTTTCCAGGCTTCACCGCGATTTACGAAGAAGGAAAAGATGAAGTCAAAGAAAAAGAGCAAACCACTCTGCCTGATTTAAAAGTGGGCGAAGTCATTCAGCTTCGCGAAATTTTACCAGAGCAGCACTTTACCCAGCCACCACCTCGCTACAATGAGGCGACACTGATCAAGCTTCTTGAAGAGAAGGGGATCGGTCGTCCGAGTACCTATGCACCAATTATTGAAACAATTTTAGATCGAAAATATGTAGAGCGAGAACAAAAGCAATTTCATCCGACAGAACTCGGAAAAATTGTTGTCGACCTTCTGAAACAATACTTCCACGAAGTAGTCGATGTCGGCTTCACCGCATCGATGGAACAAAAGCTCGATGAGATTGAAGAGCATCATCTGCCATTTCAAAAGGTTTTAGCAGAATTCTATGGACCCTTCGAAGCATCTCTGCTAAAAGCAGAAGAAGAAATCGGCGAGATCGATATGAAAGATGAGCCAGAAGTGACAGAGATTCCTTGCGAAAAATGCGGAAGCATGATGGTTATTAAGCAAGGGCGATTTGGTTCTTTCCTTGCTTGTCCAAATTACCCAGAGTGTAAGACCACAAAGCCGATCGTAAAAGAGACTGGTGTTGCTTGCCCAACTTGCAAAGACGGTATGATCATTGAGCGGCGCAGCAAAAAAGGAAAACGCTTTTGGGGCTGTAATCGCTACCCAGAGTGCACCTTTGTAAGCTGGGATGAGCCGATCCTAAAAAATTGTGAGACCTGCAGCTCTTTCATGGTGAAGCGTTTTGGTAAAGAAGTATGCGGCAATTTAGAGTGCCCGACTCGCGTCACCAAAGCCAGTGCAGCAAAAAAAGCCGCAGCAGCAGGCGAAAGCACTGTAAAGACAAAAAGCAAAACGACTACCACAAAAAAAGCGAAAGCTCCTGCGACCAAAGTAGCGAAGAGTAAAGCAAAAACAGCTACGGCTAAAACTGCAAAAACAACAACGAAAAAAGTAGCAGTGAAGAAAAGCCCTGGAAAGAGTGAAGCGAAGTGAAACCAATACATGTAATCGGAGCCGGACTTGCAGGCTCGGAGGCTGCGTGGCAGATCGCCGAGCAAGGACATCCTGTCCGGCTTTATGAGATGCGGCCCCAAAGACAATCACCGGCTCATCAGACAGATCTTTTTGCGGAGCTTGTCTGCAGTAATTCTCTCAGAGCTGCTGGGCTTACAAATGCAGTTGGAATTCTTAAAGAAGAAATGCGCCAGTTTAATTCACTGATTATGGCAGCAGCCGACAAGCATCGAGTTCCCGCCGGCGGAGCCTTAGCGGTTGACCGTGAAGCTTTTAGCAAACATATTACAGAGGCTCTGGAAAATCATCCTCTTGTCACGATTATTCGCGAAGAAGTGACTGAGCTCCCAAAAGACGAACTGACGATCGTTGCCAGTGGCCCGCTGACATCGGAAGGGCTTGCCAAAAATATCGCAGAACTTACCGGAGCAGAAGCGCTTTATTTTTATGATGCTGCCGCCCCCATTGTGGAAGCGGAGTCACTGGATTTTTCAAAAGTATTCCGGCAGTCCCGTTACCAAAAAGGCGATGGAGACGACTATTTAAATTGTCCAATGAACGAAGAAGAATACCAAGCTTTTTATGAAGCATTGGTTCAAGCAGAAGTGGCCCCACGTCGTGAATTCGAACCACTCAAACTTTTTGAAGGATGCATGCCGATTGAAGAACTCGCTAGACGAGGGCGAGATACCATGCGGTTTGGTCCACTAAAGCCAGTTGGCATTCTAGATCCCCAAACCGGTAGACGCCCTTATGCAGTGATTCAACTCCGGCAGGAAAATCAAGAAGCCAGCCTCTTCAACCTCGTTGGTTTTCAGACTCATTTAAAGTGGCCAGAGCAAAAGAAAGTTTTTCGGATGATTCCCGGTCTTGAAAAAGCAGAATTTTCCCGTTTCGGAGTCATGCACCGGAATACTTTTCTCGACTCACCCCGAGTCTTACTTTCCACCCTTCAGCTTCGAAGCGCTCCCCAGATTCTTTTTGTCGGTCAGATGACTGGTGTGGAGGGATATGTAGAGTCTGCGGCCTGCGGGATGGCAGCTGGAATAAACGCCGTGCGAATTGCCAGTGGGAAAGAGCCAGCGGTCTTTCCAGAAGAAACGACGATTGGATCACTACTCGCTTATATTAGCCATTTTTCCGGAAAAAACTTCCAACCGATGAATGCAACGATGGGGTTATTTCCACCACTTGATCCC
>JAGOZY010000137.1 GCA_018058445.1 Negativicutes bacterium
GGCCAATGACTGCCAAAACCAAGGGGGCGGCAAAGTCCTCCTCCAAGCCCTCATAGAAGAAACTGAAAAGCTTGGCCTCTGGACACTAGTCGCCTGGATTTTTGCAAAAAACGAACCCAGCGTTCGACTTCACAAATCCGTCGGTTTTCGCGAAGTGGGCATCCATGAAAGAGCTGGCAAGCTAGACGGCGAATGGCAAGACATGGTTGTTCTTGAAAAACGAAGTACAAAAATTTAGTAATTCGCAAAACAATATTTTTGAAAAAGGAGTGATCTTATGTCTAACAAAAAGCACCTCCACATTCTTTGGACAAATGCCGATCCAATCACTTTTCAAGCGATGGTTGCCATGTACTCCAAAAACGGTCTACTTCGAGGTTGGTGGGATGAAGTCACCGTAATTATCTGGGGCGCCACAGCCAAACTCACCGCTGAAAATCCGATCGTTCAAGAAGAACTCAAGCTCATGGCTCACACGGGAGTTAAAATCTCCGCTTGTATCGCTTGCGCCCGCCAATTAGGAGTCGAAGATGATATCAAAAAACTAGACATCGAATTGAAAGCTTGGGGAGAGCCTCTTACAGAGCTTCTCCAAAATAACGAAAAAGTCCTCAGCATCTAACTTTTGCCTTTAGGAGGCTTTATGAGCACCGAACAGATTCAGCTATTTTTTGAAAATCTACAATCACGAAAAATGACCGGACGCTACTTTAGCGACCCGCCCGCTCTGCTCAGCTGGCTCACCAGCGAAATTCCCGCAGGCGCTACTATCGGTTTAGGTGATTCTGAGACATTAGTTGAAGCAGGCATTCTTGATTTTCTTCGCCAACCTCAGTTTCACTTGCTCGATAAATATCGCCCCGATATTACTCGCGAAGAAAAACAGCAGATTTATCAGCAAAACTTCTCAGCCGACTGCTTTTTCCTCGGAGCCAATGCCCTAAGCCAGACCGGAGAAATCGTCCAAATTGATGGGAACGGAAGCCGAGTCGCCCCAATGATCTATGGACCGAAAAAAGTCTACGTGATTGCCGGAGTCAACAAACTCTGCCCCTCCCTTGAAGATGCCCAGACACGAGCTCGCCAGACCGCCGGCCCCTTAGATGCCAAGCGCCTCGGAAAAACCACCCCCTGCGTGGCCTTACTTAAATGTGTCGACTGCCGTCACCCCAAGCGAATCTGCAATAGTTTCGTCACCCTAAGTAGCCAATTCGATCCCGATCGAATCACCGTCTGCCTTATCAATAAAAACCTAGGCTACTAAGTAAGTAAAAAGCGAGATCCAATGGATCTCGCTTTTCTTTATTCCGATACATATAAAATCACTTGATCTTCTTCACCATATATTTATAAGAGTCTCCATAAATCTCTTTTTGCCCAATCTCCCGAAAACTCATTCGCCGATAAAGCCAGTAGGCCTTCTCCTTCTTCTCCAGTACAATCAAGCTCATCACAGCAAATCCTTTTTCGCGGCCTCTTTTTTCAGCAAAATCAATCAGTTTCTTAGCAATTCCCCGCCCCTGATAAGACGGATCAACCGCGATCGTATCTAAATAAAGCTCTTCTGGCTCACACTCAATCTCAAACTTCGTCATCTTCGGCGCGTGCTTTCGAACACTCTCAATCATATATTTATGCATCTCTGCAATATCATAACAATCATAATAATTCAGCGACCCAACGACTTGTCCATTATGATCTGCTACAATAAAATTCTCATAGCTATAACATCCCTTTTCCGACACAAAAAACTCTTCAAACTTCTTTTTAACTAACTCTTCGTCATCATAACCAGTAATCACATACCGATAATCCCCAAGAGCCAGAAACGTCAGCTCAATGACTTTATCCATATCCTCAATCTTCGCTTTTCGAATAAACATCACAAAGTCTTCCCTTCTTTTCCATCTAAAAAGAACATCTTCATCGCAAAGCGCTTCTTTTTTAAAGCAATTTCTTATCCTCTTTCTAATTGTACCTAATTATTTTCTAAAATGCCTAATTATTTTAAAAATTATTACTTGACTCTCACACTATGGTAGGCTTTATTCTAAGATCAAGTTACAAATTGCGCAATAAGTAATGGAGGTTTTTATTATGTTTAAGATCGGCGAATTTTCCAAGCTCGCTCACGTAAGTGTCCGAATGCTCCGGCATTATGACAAACTTGACCTTCTTGTCCCTCAGACCGTTGACGAAAGCTCTAGCTACCGCTACTATAGCGCTGCTCAGTTGCAAACGGTTAACAAAATTCAAAAACTAAAAGAACTCGGTTTTTCTCTCTCCCTCATCAAAGAAATGATTGAGCCTACCTCGGATATCTCCAATCTAAAAAATTATTTCACCCTTCGAGAGCAAGAACTAAAAGAGGAACAAGAAAAACTTGCGAAACAGAGCAGTCTTTTGGAAAGTGCCGCCCTCATTTTGAAGGAGGACTTTGAAAAAATGAACTACCATACGATTTTAAAAGAAATTCCCGAAAGAACCGTTATCAGCACCCGAAAAATTATCCCCAACTACATGAGCGAAGGCATACTCTGGCAAACCCTTGGTGCCGAACTCGGATGCCAAAAAGTGCAAATCGCTTCCGTCCCTTATGGCATGGCGATCTTTCACGATACAGAGTATAAAGAGCAAGACGTCGATGTCGAAATTCAAATGGCCGTTCAGGGAAATTATCAGGATACGGATGAAGTCATCTTTAAAACCGCCCCTTCCGTCAACATAGCATCCATCACCTTTAGCGGCTCTTACGAACAAATGGGCAAAGTGACCGAAACCGCAGCCCGCTGGATTGAAGACAACGATCTCAAGCTAGATGGCCCGATGTTTAATATCTACCACGTTTCCCCCGCCCAAGATCCAAACCCAGAAAACTGGATCACCGAAGCCTGCTTCCCAGTAAAAAATCAGAAATAACTCCCATATCAGTAAAAACTCCCTGCTACAAAGCAGGGAGTTTTCTATTCCTCTTTTAAATTACTTTCTCCCCAATCCTTCATATCTTCCAAAATAGGAATAAAGCTTTTACCACGAAGAGTTAAAGAATATTCTACTTTAGGTGGAACCTCTGGGTAGACATGACGATGAAGAAAACCATCAGCCTCTAGCTCCCGTAATTGCTTTGTTAGAGTCGATTGAGTGATTTCACCCAATGTACGCTGTAATTCACCAAATCGCATGACCTGCTGAGAAACATGCCACAAAATGAGAATTTTCCATTTCCCATTCAATATCTTCTGAAGAGAACACATGGTCTCACAGCGTCTGGCTTGCAATTGATTTTTATTCACACTTTCTCCTCCTAATAGTATCTTAAATCGTACTATCTATTTTAAAAGACAGTACTATTTAAAATTCATGTACCATGTTAGTATGACCTTGGCTTCGATAAAAAGCAAGAAAGAAGGACTCGGGATGATTTTTTACTTTGGAAGTACTGGAAATTCGAAATACTGTGCAGAAAAAATTGCTGCTGCCACAAATGACCGTATTATTTCAATTGCAGATGCCTTAAAAGATGAGGAACACATCTATCATTTAGCACCGCAAGAACAGCTCGGCTTTGTCTTTCCCACTTACTTTATGGACGTTCCACAAATTGTCATGGAATTCATCAAAAAAATAGAAATCCAAGGCTATGAAAACCAATATGTTTTTTCTATGATTACCTGCAACAACGTCCCTGGCTATAGTGGCGAACGAATTCATGACATTCTTCTTGGCAAAGGGTTTAATACTCCTGGAGTTTTTTCGATTACTATGCCCGGAAATTATGCAATTGTCTACTCCATGCTAAGCCCCGAAAACGAAAACAAAACTCTCACCAAAGCAGAGGAGCGGCTTTCCAAATTAATTGAACAAATCCAATTGAAAAACAACATTATGGACATGACTGGTTTTCTAGTTCCCAATATCATTTCTCGCACACTCTCTTACTTGTCCCGACGATTACGTAAGCCTGAAACAAAAAAATTCCACACGACAGACAAATGTATTGGCTGCGGCCTGTGTGCCAAAGTTTGCCCAGTCTCCGCCATCGAAATCGTAAACCGCTCTCCCAAATGGACAAAACCCGAATGCGAGCATTGCTTAGGATGCTACCATCGGTGCCCAGTTCAAGCAATTGAATATGGCAGCTCCACAGCAAACCGGGGTCACTACCTAAACCCAAATACAACTTTTAAATGACATAAAAAATCCCCGCCAAATAGCGGGGATTTTGCATTTATCGATTATTTTTATCAATTGCTTTCGACATATACTTATAGTCTTCCCCATAGAGCTTTTTAAAGAGCTTCATATGAAAACCAAGACGTCGATAAAGCCAATAGGCTTTATGCTTACGTTCAAGCACAATCAGACTCATAATCGTCATACCTCTTTGTC
>JAGOZY010000138.1 GCA_018058445.1 Negativicutes bacterium
GGCTACACCAATGGCGCGACGAATTGGATCGACAAGCACGATTGGAACACAATCTGCCGCCAGTACGAGTAGTGCTAGTTCTGGCACATTAGTGACTACTGCATCAGCCTCTACCATAGAATTAATCGGTTCATGAGCTCGAACAATTCGATCACCATGAACTTGGCGGTAAGTGGCCAGGTTTTCTGCTTTCAGTCCAATTTGTTTAAGAAAGTTTTGCCGATTTTCAGAAACATTTTCCGGACTCTCTGGTTCTGCTAAAAATCCAAGATTCAGACTACCTAGCTGTCCTTCGCTAACGCCGCCTAATCGGCTCGCCATGCCATGTTTGAGACCAAGCACTTCGAAGGCTTTGAAAGCTCCCCAGAGTCCAACTTCCTCAGTTTCGCGCCATACTGTCATTTGAACCTCCTATTATGATTCATTATTTTGCATTTATTTACAAACTCCACACCGGGTACATCCCTCAAAACAAGGGAGTGTTGATTCTCCTAGGTGGGCTTTTTCAGCTTCTCTTTTAAAATACCCTACTTCAACACCAATATCAATATGAGACCACGGATACACTGGCCACTCTTCTTTTGCCTGATACAAATATTGACTAGCTGACAGGTCAGATTTTTTAAATTGACGAGCAAATTCTCGATAACCTCGCTCACCGCAATTGGCGATCACTTCTGATAGACGACGATCCCCTCGAGCTAAAATTGCTTGAACCCAAGATTCTTTTAAGGATTCTGCTTTTATTTCATAGCCTTCAGAGCGAGGCAACTCTTTTTCAAGTCGCCGAATCTTTCGCTCTACATCTTTAAAATCGGCTAGAGGCAGATTTTCAAATGGAGTGAAGGGTTTGGGAATAAAAGGATTTACACTCAAGATGACTTTCCCGAGGTGTTTTTCCTCTTTCATGACTTGCTTGATGGTTCGAGCAAGGCGAATCAGTTCATCAATATCGGTTTCATCTTCTTCCGGAAGTCCAAGCATCGCATAAAGTCGAATATGTCTCATACCAGCTGTGATCGCTTTCCGACTGGCCCGAAGTAGATCTTCTTCATCGAGTCCTTTATTAATGACTCTACGCAGTTTTTCGCTTCCTGCTTCTGGGGCAAAAGTTACGGTTCGTTGACCACTTTTCGAGAGTTTATCCAGTAAGATCTCGCTAACATTATCAGCCCTTAAAGAAGCAACAGATAGATTCATTTCCGCCGAATCGACCGCTTCAACTAATAGGTCAATCGCAGGATGGTCACTAACCGCAGCACCCACTAGACCAATTTGCTTAGCCCCTCGGCGCTTGCCTTCATCAATGGCTGCCAAGATTTCTTCGACGCTTCGACTGCGAGGACGCCTAAAGGCATAGCCAGCCATGCAAAATCGACAATGTCGGCCACAACCACGAGCTACTTCGATCAAAAACATATGTCCAAATTCACTATCCGGACTGATAATTTCTGTGTAGCCTGGATACTTAGCTAGATCAGACACCCAGCGCCGTTCAATCGGCGTAAAGGGTTCGCCGGAAAGTGTTGTTAATCCTTGATATCTATTCTCGCCATCATAAGTAGGAATCGCCAGCGATGGCAGGTAGAGGCCAGGGATTTTTTTGAGATTCCCGATTTGTTCTTGGCGATTTAAATTCGGTTGCCAACAATCAAGTAGCTCTTTTACAATTTCTTCTCCTTCGCCAATCACTGCGCCATCAATAAAAGAGGCCCAAGGTTCTGGATTGAAAGTCGCACAAGGGCCACCGAGAAGAACAAACGGTTGATCCGCGGGTCGCTGATTCGACCAGATTTCGATCCCGCCGAGACGAAGAATATCAAGGATATTGAATCCGTCAATTTCAAACGACAGAGCAAATGCGACGACATCAAATTCTTTTAAACTTCGCCCGCTCTCGATGCTTCGAATGGGCTTTCCTGATTGTCTAAGTTCGGTAAGTTCTTTTTCATCGGGCAAAAAGAACCGCTCGCAAAGAACATCTTCGCGCTCATTCATTTCGCGATAAAGAATGTGGATGCCTAGATTCGACATGCCCACAGAATACAGATTTGGATAGACTAGAGCAACGGAAGTTTTTCCACCCCAGGATTTTCGTGTCGCTCCCTGTTCGTTATCCAAAATACTTGTTTTACGTTTAATCGGTTTCGCCAAATTCTGGATCTCCTTTTTATTTCGACTTATTTTTCGGCTATCTAAAAGAATGGATAAATCCGGGGGGCTCATAAGCCACCCGGATTCACTATCTATCTATATCTTTGCTCGGACCTGTCCCTCTTCACTTTGAACTTTCCAAAGAACGACTTCGCCAGCTTTTTCGCTCGCTCTTAGATCAACCAATCGTTGATTTGCCGAGCCACGAAATGCCAGAGATAGGTCTTTTAAATCCTTCTTGAAAGGCCCATCGACTAATAAATCTGCTCTTGCCAATAACTCTTGGATGGCCGGACGTTCTTTGCCCATTTTTTTTAATTCTTCGTAAACAAAACCGCTATAAATGGTCAGATGCCGATCGCGTTTTTTAATCTCTTTGGCGAGTTCGAGAAGTGCTTCCGGTTGGCAAAAAGGTTCGCCCCCCGAGAACGTTACCCCATCGACAAAGGGTTGGGCATCTAAGTCGGCAAGAATCTCCTCAGTGTCCATTTCTCTGCCACCGGCGGGGTCATGAGTCTTCGGATTGTGACATTCTGGGCAATTATGGGGACAGCCTTGGGCAAACAGCACATAGCGAATTCCTGGCCCATCGACGACACTTTCCCGAACAAATCCGGCTATTTGTATTTTCATAGGAAACATCCTTTCCTACCGGTCGTAAGATCACTTTAACTTATTGCTTTACAGGTCGAGCTTTTCGCTTGGTGACCACATTTTTACAGCCTGGGCAGATATCTTCATCAATCACACCGAAATAGCCGCAGGCGTTGCAAAAATCAATCGGAAAGTTAATTCCTGCGTAACCGATATCACACTCTTTCATATGACGGATAATGCTTTCGACAGCCGAAAGATTGTGAATCGGTGGTGAGCTAAACTCTACGTAAGCAATATGACCCGCATTTGCATAGGTGTGGAAAGCACCCTCGATTTTCATTTTATCAAATAAACTGATTGGGTGTCCTACTGGGATATGGAAGGAATTTGTATAATATTCTTTATCGGTCACGCCTTCAATGAGTCCGTATTCTTTTAAATCCATACGGATAAATCGTCCGGAAAGTCCTTCCGCTGGAGTGGCGAGCAGGCTAAAGTTTAAGTTGTATTTTTCAATGGCTTCATCCATACGTTTTCTCATGTGACCGATAATTCGGTGTCCCAGTTCTCGACTTTCTTCGCTTTCACCATGATGTGCTCCCGTCAGAGCGATCAACGTTTCTGCGAGGCCGATAAATCCTACGGACAATGAGCCATGAACGATCGCTGGTTCGATACGATCATCCGACTTTAAATTTTCAGAATCCAGGTAGAGGCTTTGCCCCATCAAAAAGGGCATATCTCGAACTTTGAGGTTTGCCTGAACTTCAAATCGATGAAGAAGCTGCTCAATCGTTAATTCAATCACTTCATCAAGTAATGTGAAAAATTGGGCTTCATCTTTTTGGGCTTTGATGCCCAAACGAGGAAGATTGATCGTCGTAAAGCTCAGATTTCCCCGACCATCTGTGACAGCTTCGCCTCGGCAGTTTGTCATAACTCGCGTTCGGCAACCCATATAACCGACTTGATCGCCAAAAGGGGCATTAAAGCTGCTATCCATAAAGCTGAAAGTTGGATTCATTCGTTTGCTGGCTACCCGAATGGCTAATTGGAGAAGGTCATAGTTTGGATCAGTTGGATTTAAGCTAACTCCTTCTTTCACGCGGAAGATAATGTTCGGGAAAATCGGATTTTCACCGTGTCCAAGTCCTTTATCATAAGCGAGAAGCAAGTTTCGAGTGACTCGACGAGCTGCTTCATCAGTCTCACCGCCGATATTCATACTGGAGAATGGCACTTGTGCGCCAGCGCGGGAGTGCATGCTGTTAAAATTATAAATCAAAGCTTCCATCGCTTGGAAGGTTTCTTCTTCGGTTGCATTTTCAACATAAGGCGCCATATCCCGATCAAAAAACGGGAAGGACTGCCCACCGTGCATGTCGTTTTGCGAGCTTTGAAGGATGATCGCTGCAAGGGCTGTTGCTGAACCTGGTCGCTTTGGTGGACGAATGAATCCGTGACCATTGTTGAATCCAGTTTTCAGCAGTCGTCCTAAAGGAATCTGGACGCAAGTGAGGGTCTTTCCGTAAAAATCCAGATCATGAATGTGGATATCCCCTCGGCCATGAGCCGCTGATAAATGGCTAGGGATCAGTCGATCCAAATAATAGGCCTTACTTGCAGCACTTGCG
>JAGOZY010000139.1 GCA_018058445.1 Negativicutes bacterium
CGGTTTGTTCTGCAAGGATGAAAGCTAAGTCAATTTGGTTTGTCTGGAGGGACTGATGGAAAAGTGGTAGAGTGCCAAAAACTAGATCAATTTCAGTTTCTGGATATTGAAGCCGGAAATCTTTCAGCAGCTCCGGTAAACGCAGAACAGAGAAGGTCTCACTCGCACCAATTATGAGACGATTTTTTTTAGCAGCAGGCGATAATGCGAACTTAGACTCGCTTGCGAGGGTAAGAATTTTTTTCGCATATTCAAGGAAGAGAATTCCCTCATGAGTTAGATGGATTTTTCCGCCGAGTCGCTCAAAGAGTTTTACTTGGAGCTCTTTTTCGAGCGAGTGGATGTGCGCAGTAAGAGCAGGTTGAGTGTAACCAAGGGAGAGAGCAGCTTTGGCGAAGCTACCAGACTGGCTAATTTCTTTAAAGGTTTGTAATTGGCGAATTTCCATGAATCACCTCTATAAAATATTTTGATTGATTTGATAAAAAAGATTAATTATATTTATTGATTATACCATGGTATGGTGGAGTCAAGAAATAAAATAGCAAAACAGATTAAAGAGCTGTAAAGGAGTGAACACCATGAAAGCAATGGTTATTGAGGAATTTGGCAGCCCAAGTGAATTGAAACAGGTTGAAATAGATAAACCAATGGTGCAGCCTCATCATGTGCTAATCGAAGTGAAAGCAACAAGTGTAAATCCAGTAGATTGCCGAATCCGAAGAGGGCAGGCGCTGGCGATGACATCAGAATTTCCAGCGATTTTGCAAGGGGATGTAGCTGGAATTGTCGCTGAGGTCGGCGAAGGAGTTACCAAATTTAAGGTGGGCGACGAAGTCTATGGTTTAGCTGGTGGAACGAAAGGAACTGCTGGTGGAGCACTGGCGGACTTTATGCTGGCTGATGTAGATTTTTTAGCTCTTAAACCTCGCAATCTGGATATGAAATCAGCGGCGGCGCTGCCGTTAGTGTCACTTACCGCTTGGCAAGCTTTGGTCGATCGAGCTCAAGTAGGGCCAAATCAAAAAGTACTTATCCATGGAGCTGCTGGTGGAGTCGGTCATATCGCGATCCAGATTGCGAAATGGCGCGGTGCGGATGTCTACTCGACAGCGACTGGCGAAGAGAAACTTTCGATTGGTAAGAGTCTTGGTGCGACAATGATTGATTATAAAACAGAGGATGTTAAAGACTACGTCAAGGATTATACAGATGGAAAAGGCTTTGATGCTGTTTTTGATACAGTCGGTGGCGAAAATTTACCGAAGTCCTTTGAGGCTACTCGCCCACTCGGCCAGGTGATGGCAATTTCGACTTGGGGAACTTATGATTTATCGATCTTAAATGCTAAAGGATTGAACCTTCGAGTAATTTTTTGTATGTATCCGTTAGTGAGTGGCATTGGAAGAGCTCATTATGGAGAAATTTTAAGTCAAGTGACTCAATTGGTCGAAGAAGGAAAGATTAATCCGATTCTCGACTCAAAAAACTTTACTCTGCTAGATGCTGCAAAGGCACATGAACATCTGGAGTCTGGAAAGGCAATCGGAAAAGTTGTAATAACAAACGAATAAGTCATAAAAGACCCTCCTTGGATCGCAGTCCAAGGAGGGCTTTTATTTTTAAAGTGGTATAAATAATGTTTTTTTGGAAGTATAATAAAAAAGTGGCAATTTTTAAATAAATATCGTGTGAATTGAGTGTGAAGTTAGAGTGATAGAGCGATGGCAAAAAGCGTGGCAAGATCTTTTGCGAGTAATTCTCTTTTTTTCAATTCTTTTTACCCTTTTTCGACTGATTTTTCTTTGGGTGTATGACGCTCAATGGCAGGGGAACTGGGAAGAAGTCGGTGTTGCTCTCTACCAAGGTTTTCGTCTAAGTTTAAAAACGAGCGGTATTTTTGCTGGAATTTCATTTCTATTTGGTGGCATTCCTGCAATTTTTTTAAGTCGTTATTCTTTTATAAATCGGTTAGTGGATTTTTGGGTAGCGCTATTATTGGGGGCTTCTAGCTTACTTTTTATTGGACGAATTCCGTATTATCAACAATTTCAAAGCGGCTATAATTATTTTATTTATCAAAGTGGTCATGAAAAGATTAGTGATTTGGCGATCAGTGTTGGGGATGGAAAGACTTGGACGATTTTAATCGCATCCACGATTCTTGTTTGGTGCGTCGGTTGGGGGTTATGGCTTGGAATGAAACGAGTTCCATATTTGCCAAAAATTGAAAATCTATCCATTTGGAAGAAAATTTTGTATCAAGTGGGGGTTGCGGGACTGCTTGTGCTTATTTTCTTGCTTTGTCGTTATGCAGGGGCGTTGAAAGCGGCAAATTCACTCATTTGGGAAAATGTCGGTGGTACCTCGCAAGAATTTTTGAATGAAGTAAGTGTGGATGATTGGCAAGCCTTGGGACGAGCACGACTTCAAAATGCTCGTTTTGTTGCAGGCACCCAATGGAAACTCTCGCCAGAAGAAATGAGAGCTTTTGGGAATACGTTATCTGGTCGGCCGGCGCAGGAATCTTCGAAATTTCAGTGGACAGACTACATAAGAAAGCAGGCGGGTGGGGAGAAGATTCCCAAGCCGAGTCATATTTTTATTATTTTAGGTGAGAGTTATGGGCAATGGCCTTTACTGCCAAAGTATTCCAATCTTCGTTTAGCGGAAGGTGGTAAAGAAATTATTGGTAGAAATGATAGTGCTTGGGTGTACAGTTTTCTACCCAATGGTGATTTTACCCATATGGCAATTACAGCTTTAGTGACTGGCTTAGCTGAGGTTGGACAGGACCCGAATTATAAAGAAGAAACTTATAAAGGTGCTTTCGAAACCGCCTTGGCTCCCCAGATGGCTAAACTAGGTTATCGAAGTTATTTTTGGTATGGCGGACCTGGAGCTTGGCAGCAAGTCAATAAATATACGATGGCTCAAGGGTTTGACAAATTTTATGGAAATGGTGAACTCGGCATTCCGCTCCAAAATGCTTGGGGAATTGATGATCGTCAGCTTTTCAATGGAATTATCGAAAGAACCAGGGACGGTTTGCCTAGTGTAAATGTGATCATGACTACATCAAATCATCCACCTTTTTCAATTGATTTAGTCAAAGAAGGATTTCATAAAGAAGAAGTCAGGGCACTATTACCACAAGAATTCCAGAAGGATGAAGCGTTGTTAAAACGTATCGGACATTATTGGTATGCAGACCGAGAGATGATGAGATTTGTTGAAAAAATGCGTGCTGAACACCCGGGGAGTCTTTTTATTATCATGGGCGACCATAGTACGCGGCTTGAAATTGAGAAAAATTTTACAAAATTTGAAGAAGTTTCGATACCTTTTATCATTAGTGGTCCTGGCATTAAACCACAACTATTTCCGGCTGGAACGGCAGGGAGCCAGATTCAAGTTCTTCCTACTTTGATTGAATTAATTGCGCCTAGAGGCTTTGAATACTATTCGTTAGCGCCCAGTTTGACTATGCCTTCTAATCAAGGGGTTAATTTTAATTGGTGGATTACAGGAGATGCTTTTGGTAGTCGGAATGATCCATTGCAAGAAGTGATTCCGAACGGGTATAATCTTGGACAGAGAGATGCTGTATGGGAAAAAGCTGTGTTGGCTTATTCATGGTGGCGTATTCGAAATGGAAACCAGTTTGATTAGAAAATGATGCGATTCGCTTGGTAGCCATGTTGGGGGGAATTAAAATTTTAAGAAAATGGCATGTTTTGTGGCAAGAAATGCTACGAGTTTTGGTATATTTTTTAGGAGTCCATACATTTTTACGAATCATTTTTTTGATTGTTTTTAAAGAAAGCTGGCAAAGTGCTGGTTTTGGTGCAGCTACGATGTCGCTACTTTATGGTCTGAAAATGAGTCTAAAGAGTGCAGGGCTTCCTGTCGTTTTGCTGATTGTTCTTTATGTAGTTCCGTCAGCTATTTTTCCAAAACGAAATTTAAATCGTTGGCGAGATGGAATGATCGGAGCTTGGCTTGGGGTTATTATTTTTTTAGGCTATGCACGCATTCCGTTTTATCAAAATTTTGGTAGTGGATTTAATCATCTTTTATACCAGGGGAAAGATGAGAATCTTTTTGATTTATTTAAGACACTTGCTGGTAATATCCAGTTTTGGCTACTTATTTTGGCAGCTATTATAACTTGGTGGTGGCTTTTTTATTTGTGGAAACAAATGGAGAAGATTCCGTATTGGAGTTTGCCGGTTTTTAAAAATCAGTTGTTGCAGTGGCTTTTGCAGATAAGTATTATAATTTGTCTCTTGCTACTGGCAATTTTCGCCAGATTTGGTGGTAGCCTTACTTATTCCCATTCTTTTCACTGGGAAAATT
>JAGOZY010000140.1 GCA_018058445.1 Negativicutes bacterium
GAACTGATGGCTACGACTGGATTTTACAAGGGTAGGTTTTCCGATCAGCCCTCGTGCACTACCTAAATGATCTTCACGATTAACCGGGAGAAGTTCAGATCCCACTTGCGCACCAAAAATCGATCCGGCAGCATCTAATAAAGACAGATTGCCTTGAGTAAAAAGGCTTCGTTTTCCTTCGACTTCAAGCAGGAAAGAAACATCTGGCCGCGCTAGAGCAAAGCGAGTCATCATTTCACTGATCGCTCGGTGCTCTGCACTATCGGCTTTCATAAATTTTTCTCGAGCTGGCATATTAAAGAAAAGTTCTTGTACTTCAATGGTAGTCCCGACTTCAGCACCACAAGGCTCATTGCGAACTTCTTTTCCGCCTTTAACTTCCAGTACCTGGCCGAGAGGTGAACCTGCTTGTCGGCTTGTTAAAATAATACGTGAAACCGCCGCAATACTTGCAAGGGCTTCTCCGCGAAAGCCAAGAGAATGAAGAGTATCTAGGTCATCAATTTTACGCAATTTGCTTGTAGCATGACGAAGGATCGCCAGCGGAAGCTCCGAGGGATTCATTCCGCTTCCGTCGTCACTCACTTTAATCAGCTTTCGACCCCCACCGCGAATTTCTACACGGATTCGTTTAGCTCCCGCATCAAGCGAATTTTCGATCATTTCTTTTACTGCATTGGCGGGTCTTTCAACTACTTCCCCAGCAGCGATCTGATTGGCTGTTAATTCATCCAATACTTGAATGCGTACTTCTTGACTCATGATTTCCCTCCTTCCTTCTGGGCTTGCTGGTAAAGTTTGTAAAGAGCCTGCATGGCCTCCATCGGAGTTAAGCGTTCTGGCTCTAGTCTCAGAATTTCTTCTCTAAAATTTGTCGCAAATAGAGATTCCATATCCATCATTTGGCGCGCTCTCATCGGTATTCCTTCGTTTTCAAGCTCAATTAAAAGCTCCCGTGCTCGCTCTAATACAGTCGACGGCAATCCAGCAAGCTGGGCAACATGAATGCCATAACTGCGATCAGCGCCACCGGGAACAATGCGTCGTAGAAAAAGTACTTGATTTCCTTTTTCTTGCACAGCTACCGAAAAATTTGCTCCGCGCTCCAAGGAATCACCTAGCTGAGTGAGTTCATGATAGTGCGTAGCAAACAATGTAAATGCATGAATTTTTTGATGGATGTACTCAGCAACCGATCGGGCAATGCTCATTCCATCAAAGGTACTTGTTCCTCGCCCTACTTCATCAAGCAGGATCAAACTATTTTCAGTCGCATGCTGCAAGATATGAGCGACTTCATTCATCTCCACCATAAAAGTACTTTGGCCTGTTGCCAGATCATCACTGGCGCCAATTCGGGTAAAAATTCGGTCCAGTGGGCAGATTTCTGCCTGCTTCGCTGGAACAAAGCACCCAGATTGCGCCATCAGAGCGATCAGGGCAATCTGCCTCATATAAGTTGATTTACCGGCCATGTTAGGCCCAGTTAGAATAATTAATTCCTGATTCTCATGATTTAGCTCTGCATCATTTGGAACAAAAGAATGATCTTTAAGCAGCCGTTCGACTACTGGATGGCGAGATTCAGTAAAATGAAGTCCAGGCTCAGCTTTTAAGCTAGGCTTCACATAGTCATAACGAGCTGCCGCCTCGCCAAACGATTGAAGTACATCCAATAGAGCCAGATATTTTGCAGTCTCTAAGAGCTCACGAACCGATTTTCTAACTTCATCTTTAATTTGCTGAAATAAATGATTTTCAAGGCGTGCTAGTTTTTCCTGGGCACCTAAAATTTTATTTTCAAAAGTCTTCAGCTCAGGCGTGATAAATCGCTCCGCATTAACCAGAGTTTGCTTACGAATATATTCAGGAGGCGCAGACGCTGCATTCGCATGGCTAATTTCAATATAGTAGCCAAAGACTTTATTGTATCCGACTTTAAGCGTACGGATCCCTGTCCGCTCCCGCTCTTTTTGCTCCATATCAAGTAAATACTGGCCTTGGTCTTTGGCGATAGTTCGAAGTTCGTCCAGCTCTAAATCAAAGCCGGACCGGATCACTCCACCGTCTTTTAGTGCCATAGGTACATCGTCTGCTAAGCTATTTTCAAGTAAAGTTCGAACTGATTCGTGACCCGTCAAGCCTTTTTCCAAGTGGCGAATTAAAGGAGCGTCAAACTCCTGTAAGCCAACCTTTAGCTCCGGCAAAGCTTGAAGAGACGTCCGCAGACAGGAAAGATCTCGTGGGCTCGCACTACCGAGCTCAATTCGAGTCGAGATTCGCTCTAGATCATAAATTTGTGAAAAGAAATTCTGCAATTTTTCTCGGCCAACCGGATTTTCAAGTAAAGCTTCGACGGCTTCGTGACGCGCGACAATTTCGTCATGACTTTTTAGCGGTGACTCTAGAGCACTCTTTAAGAAGCGCCCTCCCATCGCAGTTTCTGTAAAATCAAGCATCGCCAGTAGCGTATTACGGCGCCCTCCGTCTTGAAGATTTTCAACAACTTCTAAGTTTCTCAAAGTCATGACATCAAGCACGAGTACGTTTTTAGTATTATATTCTTTGATTTGGCTTAAATGGGCTAGATCTGCTTTGACTGTTCGGTGTAAATATTGAAGAAGCCCTTCAACTGCTTCACGCACTAAAGGACTTGTCGGCTGCTGCTTGGGTTCAAAGTGATGAGAAAGCCAATTTTGATCGGTCTGCCCAAGGGTATGCTCAACCGACATCAAAGTCGAGGAAAGCCGCTGAGCTCTAAATGCATCAACTTCTTCAAAATGCGAGAACGGCGGTACACAGAGAATTTCTCGCGGACTTAAACGAAATAAATCATCTAAAAGCGACAAAAGAGCATCGCCACCGCCATAACTCGCCCAGACGCATTCGCCAGTTGAGATATCTGCAGCGCAAAGCCCAAATCGTCCTTCTTTTTCACTTAAGACAACTAAATAGTTGTGACTGTTATTTTCAAGAAAAGCCTCGTCAGTCACTGTCCCCGGAGTTAAAATACGTGTGACTTCACGCTTAACAATGCCTTTGGCTTCAGCTGGATTTTCGACTTGGTCACAAATCGCCACCCGATACCCTCTGGAGAGCAATTTAGCAATATATGATTGAATCGAATGATGAGGTACACCGCACATCGGAATTCGATTTTTACTTTTTTCACCTCGACCGGTTAAAGTAATTTCGAGTTCTCGGCTGGCTGTAACTGCATCATCGAAGAACATTTCATAAAAGTCGCCCATCCGAAATAACAGAATTTCGCCCGGATGGTCTTTCTTAGCTTTCATGTATTGCTCCATCATTGGAGTTAACTTTTCTGTCATTCTTCGTAGTTACCCCCTTAATTAGGATTTAGTATATTGGCTCCTCGCCCTTTTAGTAAGAAGGTTTGTCCTTTTTCAATTCGTACATCAAAGAATTCGCCAACGATGCCACCATCGGCTTTCGGCCACAAAACCAATTTGTTTTCTTCGTTGCGACCACAAAGCATTTCTTTGTCGTTTTTAGTCGGTCCTTCAACCAAAACTTGAGTTGTTTTGCCTTCCCATGCTTTCATTTTTTCAAGACCGATAACGTCTTGGGCATCAGAAAGTCGGTGATGACGCTCTTTTTTGACCTCTTCGGGCACCTGATCGGCAAAATCTGCCGCTGGTGTTCCCGAGCGGACTGAATAGATGAAGATAAAAGCCTGGTCATAGCCAATCTCTTTTACAAAATCAACGGTTTCTTGAAATTGTTCTTCTGTTTCACCCGGGAATCCGACAATGAGATCCGTCGTTAATGCAATGGTTGGATTTTTTTCACGCACTTTTTTTAGCAAAGTACGGTAATCATTTGTCGTATATTTACGATTCATTCGTCGCAAAATCTCATCACTACCTGCCTGCACGGGCAGATGAAGATGGTTGCAGATATTTGGATACTTTGCCATCATTTCAATGACATCATCGCTCAAATCTTTCGGATGAGAAGTCATAAAACGAACTCGCTCGATTCCCGACATCTCAGCAATCGTCTCTAAAAGGCGCGCAAAGGATTCGTCGCCTTCAAGATCGTTTCCATAGGAATTCACATTTTGTCCAAGCAGGGTAATTTCTTTATATCCGTCATTCGCCAATGCTTGCGCCTCTTCAAGAACTTCAGAAATCATCCGGCTACGCTCTGGTCCGCGAACTTGAGGGACAATGCAATAGGTACAATAGTTATTACAGCCATACATGATTGGAAGCCAAGCAGATACTGCTTTCTTTCGTTTTAGTGTACCTTTTCGGGCCCCACCCGCTGGAGTGAAGGCAAAGGGATTTTCAAGATTACGCTCTTCGATGAATTGCGCTAATTCTTCTGCTTTC
>JAGOZY010000141.1 GCA_018058445.1 Negativicutes bacterium
TTTAAATCAACTTACCTCGTATAACCCTGCCACCAGTAAAAGAATATCAGCCTCCAAACCCCCTCAGACTGACTAGATGCTCACAAAAAAACCGCCCCACAAGGACGGTTTTGGACTATAAATTTGGCTCCGCTTACAGGTCACGAACTCTTTAACAGGGGTAGAACGCTACAAATCGGACACGGTATGTATAGAATTGGATCGTAGCAATAATGAGCCACGAGGAGGTGTAGCTATGAGCGACAGTGAGCAGTTAAAGCGCGAATTTACGGTCGACGAGCACCGCAGATTAGTTGATTACTTTAGCTTACTGCTTGAAAATCGAAATTTATATCAATCATAATTTCTTTAGCTCCTGCCATATCCGCACCATCGCCCAAGTATCCATCTTGCAGTATTCGGTAAGGTCGGCAAGTATCTGATCTTTCTGATCAGCTCGCGTTTCATCGAGGACCGCTTCCATCCAGAGCCGTTGAGCCGAGTTGCCGTCTTGAATACCAAGGTCTTTGTAACTTAACTCAGGGCACACTACTGGCAACACCTTTTTGATGCTGGCGCTTCCCTCGCAGCGCGAATCGTCGTACCATTTTGCCTTAAATGGAATCATGAGGTCCACGACTCGTTCGTTGATGGCCTTAATTTGCTCGGCATATTCCGGGTACATCCGCCCCAGCTCTTCGTTTACCGATTTTTCAAAGCGCATATTCCAGGTAATAATTGAGCCGGAGTCACCCATATCTTCTGCGAGCTGCTTCGCTAAATCTGGCGCTGGATTGGTGTTTTCTTTATGGAGATATTCTCTATGCTCTACTTCACCACCAGGTTCACGGATGATATGCAATGAATACTGAAATGGAACCTGTTGGTACGGTCGCTGGCCGTCGAAATATGGCACAAGCCCCTGCATTGTTTCGTAGTCAAAGAAGTAGAGTGGGTACTGCAGTTCACCCAAAAAGCGTTCGATCTCTTGCTTGTTGATTACCGGCCGAGTATCTTCTGGCCAGTTTTTGGGCTCAGGCGGAAAGATATTTTCATACACTTTCATCCACTCAGATTTTGAGCCGAGCTTGGCTAGTTCTGGGTTTGGATCTGGCATTTCTGCTTGCGCGGCGACCTTCTTCGCTGCTTCCATGTATTCTGGAGTTTTCGCGGCAATTTCATTCACCTCATCTGTCACATCAGCAAACGTTGTAAACTCTTTTGGGTTAACGTCGCCCATACGAACGTACTGATTATTTACATGAATTACCGAGACATTCCGAACCGAAAATCCATTACCTTCAAGCACGGTTTTTTGGAAAGCAAGATCGTATAGATGATCCGGCTTAACGCGTGTGCTGGATTTAATTTCATACAGATCAAGCACCTTATCCTCTACGACTGAAGCGATATCTGATATACAAGTAAACCCATTCCATTCAAACCGAGGCTGGAATACAACTTGGGCGCCAGATTCAAATGCTTGCTGGGTTCGCAGCGGCAGTGAGCGGTATTCATCGAAATCACTAAAGCCGAGCGTTACCCCTTCTGGGAATCCAAGGATTATCCTTGGATTCATAGCTCTAATATACTCCTGTGAGGAGTCGGCTCTTCTGTTCAACCGAGGTATTCTCTTCAGTTAGTCTTAAATAGTACATCTGCCTTCAGGTCGGGTCTTGATCTTTGGAAATACCGCTTCGAGCCAGGCCCCCAAACCGTATCCCAAAGTTCATCGTGGTTCGTCCCCTGTTCTTCTTTATCACGCTTTTTTCCTCTCTCAAGGGCAACTTCATAAGGACAGTCTATCCATATCTTGAGGTCATAATAATCAACATATCTATCATCAAGCAAACTAACCCCCTCTACAATAACAAAGTCTTTTATTTGCTGGATTTCTTTTATAGGACTGAGTGTATTCCAGTCGTATTCTTTAGTGACAACCTTTTCATCATTTTTCAGTCGACTTAAAACATTACGTTCGATAGATAACCAGTCATGTTCAAATACGTTTGGCTCATGGGGATATTTTATAAAGTTATCCGTTTCAATGATCATGGCACTAGGCAGAAGCTGCTTCAATGCTTTACCAAGTGTTGACTTACCTGATCCACCATAACCATCGATTGCAATTACAAATGGAGTCGTCACATTATCTAGATACTGAATATGAACCGCAAGATCCTCTGGTGATGTAAACGTCTTCATTTTTTAATTATAGCAGAGGTCCCAATGAATCCAGGGATTATCCTTGAATCCAGGGATTATCCTTGGAATCCATTTCAGATGGTTTTTCAAATTTTGCAGGGTCTATTACATCATTCCGTTACTGATATTTATTTGCCATAGCGGCAACACTCTCCCAACCAGTAGATTGCATGCTATTTTGCGTTTCTGGAGTTGATACTTGATTCGGGTTACTCATTATTTCCTCCGGCCATAGTCTTGATTCTGTCTTTTATTCCTTTTTTCTCGTCGTCAGACATTTTATTCATAAGTGTCCGGATAAACTCATCTGGGCTTGATGCTTCGCCTAATGATTCGCTAATTTTGTCTTCTAGTCCACTAACCAAATTAGGCAGAGAATCGAAACGCTCATCAGGGCCTTTGCTATGATTGGCCTCAAAATATGCGCGAAGCTCATTTATCATCTGATCTTGTATTTGCCTCATCTGTTCTTGAATTTTTTGCCAGGCCTCCATTTTCTCTTGAAATGCATCGCGTTTTTCTTGGTCTACAGGCTTACCGTACTTACCCTGGCTAGCCATTACTTCCATAGTTTCTTGCCAATCTTCCGGCAGCTCATCGGCGTGCTTGGCAAGTTCAGCTTGACCTTTTTCTGAATCTGCCATTTCTAGAATATATTGCGCATAAACTCCATACTTGCTAATCGGATCCGGGTTATGAATTGGATCTACAGGAATATCAGCTAAGCCATTTGTTTCAAACATTAATTTAATTTTGTCGTTAATTTGGTCGGTTAATGATTGAACTTTGACCATTTTCCCATCTATTTCCACTTCCGTTGATTTATGCGAATCATCAACGCTTTGAGTATCGATATGGTCGCCAGTTGTTAGATTCGTTAAGACAAGATAACCATCTTGTGGGCGAATCCATTTTTCTTTTCCGCTTTCGTCAAGCTCGCGATCTAATTCGTAGCCCGCAGGTTGCTCGGTTAATAATTCATTGAATGTGGATTGCGGGACATAGATGTCGGCATCATTTTTGCCTACACCAAACATAGTCTTACCGGTGTATGCCTCATAAAGAATGCGGTTCGCGTTCCCACCAAATAACATTGCTCCAGGAATATCACGCGTCATCTCGGCGGAAGTGTCTATTATTTCTTTACGACGAACTGGATCAATATCTGACAAATAATCTGGAGCGTCTTCAACGATCTCGGATAACGACATATCTTGTTCGGTTGACTCCTCGGCGGGTTGACTTCCTTGAAATGGTGGGAAATTAGACCAGCATTTACTCTCGGGAGTTTGAGGTGAACTTTCTAAATTATAGGCGAAATCGCCTTGTTCTGGATATTGCTGATTATTTACAATATATTCATACTCACCGGTCTCATCATTTTTTTTCGCATCCGGATGATAATCTAAGTTCATAACCCTATAAAGCGCCACTTTACCCAAATCTTTTTCTACTTTAAATGGATCAGGCTTCAGATGCTCAGGATTATTATCCTGTTCGACAGGATTACTATTGACATTAGGCTCGGTGTTTATGTTGTTAAATTTTTCCATTTTTTGTTTTCTTATTTACGAATGATATTATTGTAGCACACTCTATGTTTTTTGTCAAGCTCGTATCAGACGTCCTCAAAATATGTGCTGAAAAATGAACAGCTTTACAGTCAAATCTATTGACTTTTTCATTACTACATCAAAGATATAATTATTCAAGGTCGATCTGTGCGAACAAAAGACTTTTTAACAATTTGAATATTAAAACCTGAATTAAGAATGTCACATGCATCAAAAGGGTCTACTACATCTCTTTCAACTAGCCTAGCTAAAGCTTCCGACACATTATCGTTAATCAAGAGCGTACGATCTAATCTACTCGTTTCTAAATTTAATTGGCTTAGCTGATCTTCCGCTACAACAGGATCTATAAGACCATTTAATACTTTTTTTGCCATTTTTTGAGATATATTTTCTTCCCTGTAAGCCTTTTTTTCATAATCACGCCACGGATCATATGAAGATTTCGATACCAGGTACGCATCCTTTACGATTTCAATTGATTCAAAAAAACTCATTATAAATAACTCCCGAATTAAGTTGTATGTTAATTATATCATATATTTGCAGATAAGTAAAATGCCCCGCAAGAAGACGGAGCATTTTGCTC
>JAGOZY010000142.1 GCA_018058445.1 Negativicutes bacterium
CTGAGCAGATTTTGCGGCAACGAAAGAATCTTGAACTGATGGAAAATGGCGTAACCTTGATGGACCCAGCGACGACCTATGTGGATGAGGACGTTGAGGTTGGGCCGGATACCGTAATTTATCCTTTGACTTGGCTAGAAGGGCAGACTCAGATTGGGTCGAATTGTGAAATTGGACCCAATACCAGACTTAAAAATGTAAAGATTGGTGAGTCGGTCACGATTCAATTTACTTATGGACATGATTGCATCATTGATGACAATGTGGCTATTGGACCTTACGTCCATCTCCGACCGGGTACTCATTTGAAAAAAGGAGTCAAGGTCGGCAATTTCATGGAAATCAAAAATTCCATTATCGGGGAGAAAACCAAACTCAATCATCTCAGTTATATCGGTGATGCGGATTTGGGTGCAAATATCAATATCGGCTGTGGAACAATTACGGTCAATTATGATGGTAAAAATAAGTTCCGAACAACGATTGAAGATCGCGCTTTTATTGGGTGCAATAGCAACTTGGTTGCGCCAGTTACGATTGGCGAAGGAGCGTTTATTGCAGCTGGATCAACGATTACCAAAGATGTGCCTTCCGAGGCACTAGGTGTTGCGCGCGCAAAACAAAGCAATATTGAAGGTTGGGCTCAAAAAAAGAAGTAAATTCTGTTTGAAAAGTTTTGAGGAAAATTAGCTGGATAAATTCTCGCTAAAATAATGTTTTGGAGATGATGGAGAGTGTCAGGAATGGAAAGCTCAAAGAAAATGAAAATTTTTACTGGAAATGGTAATCCTCAGTTTGCCAGGGATATCGCTGGCTATTTGGGGATGGAGGTTGGTGAAGCCTCTGTAGGTCGTTTTAATAATGGAGAAATTCAAATCAACATCAACGAAAGTGTCCGTGGGCATGATGTGTTCTTGATTCAGACTCTCTCTGACCCAGTTAATAATAATTTGATGGAGCTTTTAATTATGATCGATGCGGTAAAGCGTGCTTCCGCGAAAACGATCACTGCGGTTATTCCTTACTATGCCTATGCCCGGCAAGATCGAAAGACTCGCGGTCGGGAGCCGATCACAGCTAAATTGATTGCTGATCTTCTGACGACTGCTGGTGCGACACGAGTCGTTACCATTGACTTGCATGCTGGACAAATTCAAGGATTCTTCGATATTCCGCTGGACAACCTAGTCGGTGTCCCTTTGCTGGCTGAATACTTGCAGTATAAAGGGATCGAAGACCCTGTCGTCGTCTCTCCTGACTTAGGTGGAGTAACACGAGCACGTCAGATGGCGGATCTCTTAGGCGCTCCGATTGCGATTATTGAAAAACGTCGACCGATGCCTGGTGTTGCGGAAGTGATGAACTTGATCGGTTCGGTGGAAGGAAAAAATGCAATTATTGTCGATGACATTATTGATACTGCTGGCTCTTTGACTGAAGGGGCGAAAGCTCTGAAACAATTCGGCGCGAAGAAAATTTATGCCGCTTGTACTCACCCGGTGTTTAGTGATCCTGCGATTCAGCGGATTGCCGACTCGGTGATCGATGAAGTGATTGTGACGGACTCGATTCCAGTTCCGGCCGGAAAACAAATTGATAAAATCAAAGTAATCTCTCTTGCACCACTTTTTGGCGAAGCGATTCTTCGAATTTCGAAGGACTTGTCTGTCAGTTGTCTTTTCAACGAAAAAGGCGTGAAACAAGGTTGCCTGTGGGGTTAAAATAGTTCTAAATAAATGAAAGAAGCTCTTTTCCTTTTTTGGGAGAAGAGCTTCTAGCTATTTATAGGGATATAATCAAGATATTGTTATCATCAGTTTGTTTAGCGGATTCGATTTATTACAGGAGTAATTTGAATTTTGAAGAATTTGATAAAGGTGATCTTTGACTTTGTCCTTAGGACAATCTATATACTAAAAAAATGAAAGCAAAAAATGTTTAGGCTAACTTTCTTTGGTGAGATAGATCCATATAGAATGAATTGGAGGTGTTTAAAATGGAACATTTAGTGTATTGCGACAAGAAAGCCAAAGTCTGGGAAAAGCTTTTAAGTGGTCAGAAAACCTTGATTGTTCGTGGCGCAGCAGGCAGAAAGTTGCCTCATAGTCGTGTTTTCAAAGGCGAAAAACTTTATTTCATTGAAAATGATGGAAGCGGCCTTATCACAGGAACTGGAGTAGTCAAAAATGTAGATAATTTAGTGAAACTAACAGACGAGGAATCAAGAAGTATTATCGCAGAGCGACAAAACCAGCTTCAGTTGACGGAAGAGCAAATCAAACGATGGGCCGGAAAAAAGTGCCTTTGCCTAATTGAAGTTGAAAATGTTGCTGAAATCTCACCGTTAAAATATGATCGCCAGAAAAATATGGATGATTGGATTACTGTTGAAGATATTCGGACAATTTTAGAAGGATCATCAGAAAACTATGTGGCTTTGCGAGTCAATAAATAAAACCCGAAATGTTGAATCTTGACCTTGTCCTAAGGACAATCCTTATACTTAAAGAGCATCGATGCAAAGGAGGCGAAGAGGCTTGTTGACAATTGGACAGTTCGCAACTTTATGCGAGATTACTCCGAAAGCTCTTCGTCATTATGAAAAGTTGGGTCTATTTTTTCCGCGGGAAATAGATCCTGACACAGGATATCGTTATTACGACGAAGATCAAGTCTGGGAACTGAATGAATTGCTGAGCTTAAAGAGAAGCGGCTTTGTGCTAAAAGACTTACAAGAACTTCTTAAACAGGATTATTCTCGTGAAGCTTTGGCAGAAGTCTTTCAACGGCAAGAAGCAAAACTTCGAGAAGAACTTAAGCAAAAGAATTATCAATTATTGACTCTGTTTCAATGGTGGGAAATTCGTCAATCCGGTTCTTTCCGAAATTTACAGAAACAAAAGGAGTGGAAGAATGTGAATGATGCAACTCAAGCTAAAATTAGCGTAAAAACAATCCCTGCTTTTTATGGGGCAGTGTGTCGAAGGACTCTGAAGGATTTTCCAGCTGGACTTCCCGAGCTCATCCAGGAAGCTTATGGAAAGGCGATTCAACTAAGCGGTGGTGATTTACCCGTAGCAGCTCCGATTGTTTGCTATCATGACAGCGAGATCAGCGCGAAAGGCTGGGATGTTTCGGCGGTGGTTCCAGTGAAAGGGAAAATGGAAGGTGCAGAAGCTTTCCCAGAGATCAGTGCACTATCATATTTTCATATCGGCCCTTATGATACAGTCCACCAATCGTGGCAATCGTTGTATGAACTAGCGTTAGAAAAGGGCTGGGAGCTTTATCTACCTAGTCAGGAAATTTATCACAATGATCCGCGCGTAACCGAGCCGGAAAAACTAATTACTGAAATTTTAATTCCTGTTCGCCACCCAGAAAAAATACGGAGAGAACTTGCTGCAAAAAAATAATAGGTTTAATTGATAAAATGACATTTGCTTTGCTTAAATCAAAAGAATAAAACGGCTCCACGTCTGTCTGAGTTAGGATTTGACGGTGGAGCCGTTTTACTATTTTATCAGTATCGACAAGGCAGCTGGATTTGCTGAGAGAGTTGCCTTGTCGAAAGTTGCTTTCACTGATATCGTCAGTTTTAAGAAAAAACCTGAAGCATTTCCATCGTTGCCGAGGGTGAATTTTCGAGAATTCTTTTCTCTAATTTTTCTAGGTTGGTTTTAATATAGTCTTCATCAATGCCTGGTGGTGCATAAACACAGAAAAGAACGTCAGTAGTTGTTTCTTTGATGCGACTATTGCGATCAGGCCCTCTTAAAATACTACTAATAACATTATTTTTTTGATCGCAAATGATCATGTCCCCGTTTACCGCTGTGACTCCTTTTTCAGAAATTGATTGGTAGCTCTCTGTTCCAGATGCGATTGTTAGTCTCAAAGGTAGGTGAAGCTGGGTAATGTCGTGTCCAGCGGTAAGGAGCATGCTATCTAGTTCCCATAAGAACATGGTTTGTAATAAACTGGATTTACCGTGGAGAGATTTTTTATCTTGTAGCATGGATTCAAGTTGAGCAAGTACAGGGTAGCTGTGGCTAAATTGCTTGTAGTAAGTGGAATAAGATTGAATGGGCTCTATTTTTTTTAGTTCTTTTCGACTTAGGTGGCCATACTTTTCTTTTAATCGGCTGATCTCTTCTGCTTCTGTTGCATTTCCAATAGAAAATTCTGGTGAGATGTGGCGCATAATCAAAATACCTATTTTGCTTCCTGGCAAAGAAAGGGCGACCTTGTCATCGAATTTTAGCATGATGTCCTCCTAAAAATAATTTTTGCTACGAAAGAGTATATGAAAAAGTACACGGGTGATCTATAGA
>JAGOZY010000143.1 GCA_018058445.1 Negativicutes bacterium
GGATGACATAAGAATTGATTTACTTCTTCTGGATAGTCTTCGCGGACTTTTTCGAAGGGCTGTCCTTCCCAAGTGCCAAAGTTCATTTCTCGAAATTCCGGCCAGATTTGCAGTTGATCCGACTGAGAGCCAAGTGCAGTTTCGGCAGTTTGCTTGGCTCGCATAAGATCACTGCTGATGGCTCCGCCCCAGATGATACCTTCCAGCCGTTTAGCGAGTAGTTTTGATTGCTCAATACCTTCTGCGTCGAGAGGGATATCTTGGGTGCCTTGGTAACGTCCCATTGCATTCCAGGCCGTTTGACCATGTCTAACTAAATAAAGCTTCATGCTTCCTCCTTTTTCTCAGGAGTGGAGAAGTCAGCTAATGAATAAGCCACGGAAGCTTCTTCAAAGGTCGCCATCTCACGAATGGCCCGAATCGCTGCATCCACTAGGCCAAGCCCGAAAGCGGAACTGAGGCCGGTATTGCCTTGCATGTGAACCCGAAGTCCGTGGGCGAGTCCAAGCTCTGTCATCATTTCCTGATGCTCAATTTTGTCATCGCTACGAGAGGAGATCAGATATTCAAGCAAAGCTGGGTTTTGGCGGGTGGCCAAAACGGCAGCAAGAAGGCTCGCCGGACCATCGAGTACAATTAAAATTCGTTTGGCTGCGGCGGCTTGATAAAAATCAACTGTGAAATTCAATTCGGCAGCTCTTTCTTCGCTACTACCCCAAAGTACTTCTGCATTTTGCTTGAGTGCTTGCCAGTTAATTGCGGCTTCCTCTTCTTGCCACTCAGGAAGAGCGATGCCAATCGCTTGGATTCCTTCACGAGCGAGTCCTTCCGCTAGTTTAGTGGGTATTTCCGTCTTTGGGTCAGCCACGATGAGCTTGGCATTTTCTCGTTTTGCTAGTATCTGTAGGGCCGAAGACGGCTTACTTTTTGTGATGCTGATAATTGCCTTTGAAACAAATTCTGGAATTATTTTTTCTTGAGCTCCCGCCGCCTGACAAGCAATTCGTTCGAGAAAGGCTAGACTTCCGATCGGTTTAATTAAATTATCTGATCGATCCTGGGTCGCTGCAAGAATTTCTGGATCGAACGGTTTGATGTTCCAATTCATGTTAATCCCCCTCTTATAACCAAAATGGACTCGTTACAGCAACGGCCATTCCAAGCATAATAAGTTCTGAGCTTTCCGATAAGGCACCGTAACAGTCACCAGTGAGGCCTCCTAATTGACTGCAAAGCCACCAAGCAGCTAATGCACCCCAAACAATACCGGCAGGCCAGATATACCAAGCGAAGGCTCCGCAAAGAACAAATCCTCCGTACCAAATAACCAGAGTGATTATCGTCGCAAAAGCAAAGCTTCCGTTTCCAGTATAAGTAGAAAAAGCTTTTCCGATTCCTTCTTTTCTAGCATAGGGATAGAGGATGACTCCACCGGCCATCACCCAGCGGGAGAAAACCGGAATAAAAAGCAGCACATAGGGAAGTACTTCTCTGGGTAAGTCGGCGATAAAAGCCAGCCGACAAATGAGAGCGACAGCCAAAGCAATACAGCCAAATGCACCGATCCGGCTGTCTTTCATAATCTCAAGCATGCGTGCACGCTCACGGCCGGAGAAGACACCATCGCAGACATCCATCAGTCCATCATAGCAAAGAGCGCCTGTCCAAAAAATATGGGATACAACTAATATCGCGCCTAGCGAAAATCCGTGAAAGATATGACTGGCAAGCCACCAGACCAGAACATCCCCGGCGCCGATAAATAGCCCGACAAGTGGAAACCATTTGACGCTTCGCCCAAACCCTTCTGGAGTCCAGACTTCTTCTGGAAAAAGACGAATCCGGCTGAGAAATTGCAGACCGCGAATAAAATCTTTGAAGCCTTCGATCATGACTCAAGCCCGATGCTATCGCGATAAATAGCAATCACATCGTCCATAATATGAGCCGCTAAAGAAGCTCCTGTCCCTTCGCCTAGTCGCATTCCCATATCGACAAGGGGTCGCAAGCTGAGCTTTCCGAGCATCGCTTTGTGGGCAGGCTCGGCGGATAAGTGTGAACCGATCATATAATCTCGACAAACTGGCGCGAGGTGATAGGCAATCAAAGCAGAAGCGGTCGCGATATAGCCGTCGACAATCGTTGGGATATTACGAATCGCACCGCCTAAAATAACACCGACGAGAGCGCCAATCTCATACCCTCCGACTTTGCGAAGTACATCTAAGCTATCGGTTGGATCGGGCTTATTGATCTCTAATCCTTCGGCAACGACTTGCCTTTTTACGAGCAAGCGATTGTCGCCAATCCCGCTTCCTCGTCCGGTTGCTTCTTCTGGTGTCAGCCCGCAAAAAGCGGCAGCAATGGCAGCACTTGAGGTGGTATTGGCAATTCCCATCTCTGAAAGTGCAAATAGGCCATAGCCTTGGTCGGCCATTTTTTCGGCAAGCTCAAGGCCGACAAGTATGGAGCGAACTGCTTGCTCTCGAGTCATCGCAGGACCTTTCGTGAAATCTTCGGTACCCCAAGCGACTTTGCAATGGTTTAGCCCTTGGTAGGCAGACATATCGTAATTGATCCCTACGTCAGTGACGATCACGTCCATATTGGCGTGACGGGCAAAGACATTGGCACCGGCATATTCTTTTAGGTAGCTAAAGGTCATATGAAGGGTCACAGACGGAGGAAATGCGCTCACTCCGTATTTGGCAATGCCATGATCCCCGACCATCAACATTTCTGCTTTTTTCGGATGCTCTATGTTTGCCGTTCCCCGCATCGCGCCATAGGCTGCAAGATGGCTAACTAAGTCGCCTAGATTCTCTGCTTCAGGACAATGGGCCCTGAAGGAGGCTTCGATCTGATTTGCGATCGTTTGATTCACTGGGGAAATTTCACTAATTTTTTCTCTTAGTTTTTTTTCAAGTTCCATGAAGAGATGGCCTCCTTCGGATCTACAGCATATTTTTTAACAGGCATAGCTTGTCCAGCGACTACTAGATAAACTTCTTTTGCTTCTTGTGCGACTCGGGCATTCATCTTTCCAGCCACGTCGCGAAATTCTCGGGCTAGTTTATTTTCAGGGACAATGCCAAGCCCGACTTCATTCGTAACAAAAATAAGGGTTCCCGGCCAATCGCGAAAACTTGCCAGCAGATCATCAAGTTTTTTAAGTAGCCATTTTTCTCGGTCTTCTAACTCTTTCGGCGCTGTATCGTGCAGCATCCAATACGTCAGGTATAAGGTCAGGCAATCAAATAGAAGTACATCTGAATGTGTGCGAGCGTCCGAAAGAATGGATTCGTCGCATTCGGGACTTTCCCAAGTCCGCCAATGATCCGGTCTTCTAACTCGGTGCTGGTGGACTCTGATCTTCATCTCATCATCTCTGACTTGAGACGTCGCAATATACCCGACTCGGCCCTCTAGCTCTCGGCAAAGTTCTTCGGCAAACCAGCTTTTTCCGCTACGAGCTCCACCTGTGATAAGAATGATAGTTGCCACAAATCCACCCCCTTCAATCGATGTTTATTGATCTGCCCATCTTAGAGTTATTCACTTTTTTCAGTAAAATTCCTGCTGATCTATCTTTAAAATGGGTACGAAAGTCTCAGTTCGTTGGGCTTTACAAGCTATTTTAAATTGCTCCTTACTCTTTACCAAGGTATAATGAAGAAGATCGTTTTACTTAGAAGGGGGACTTATTGCTGATGAATCCTGATTTTTTGACACTTCACTTTTCCAAAACCCTTTGGAGTGGGGTTTACCGGGCATGGGTTCTTGATGCAGAAGAAAGACAGGTCGCTTCGCTTCGAGTTTTGCCTTGTCTTCCACTTTCTGAAGATGAGATGCCACCGGATGCTCCTAATGTTGGGCCGGTTATTTTGGTGTTAGTTGACATCGCAGAAATTGATCCTAGCGAATTTTTGAATTGGGAAGATGGACTTTCCCAGCAACTTCTGGCAAAGTTCTCCCATCAAGAACCTGTGCCGAGAGAATGTCAGTTTTTCTATCCCAGTCCTATGGAAATCCACGAACTTCGCGAATGAAAAAAAGTCTGTAGCTAAAAGAGCTACAGACTTTTTTTGTACATTTATTTTAATCGACTAGCAATAACTTCACCCAGTTTAGTGATTCCTTCGTTAATTTTTTCTGGAGTAGCATTGGAAAAATTCAGGCGCATAGAGCTTTTTCCCTGTCCATCTGGATAAAAAGCAACCCCTGGAACATAAGCCACTTTGGCTGCCAAGGCGTCATCGAGCATTTCCATGGTATCAATGCTTTCTGGCAGTGTTGCCCAAAAGAACATGCCCCCTTCAGC
>JAGOZY010000004.1 GCA_018058445.1 Negativicutes bacterium
AACGTTTTGGAGTCGCTCAAAAAGAAAAATGGAAATCATGGCGACCCAACGTTGATATTCTATCGCTATCGGCAACGCCGATTCCTCGAACTCTTCATATGTCCTTAACTGGTATTCGTGATATGAGCATTATCGATACTCCACCGCAAGAGCGTCTGCCTGTTCAAACCTACGTGGTTGAACATAAAGAAGACCTGATGAAAGAAGCCATCGAGCGCGAATTGCGGCGAGGCGGGCAGGTCTATTTTATCTATAACCGCATTGAGGGACTGGAAAAGTTTGTCTATCAGATTCAAGAGATGATCCCAGAGGCGCGAGTCGCAATGGCTCACGGCCGCATGACGGAAGTTCAGCTTGAAGATGTAATGGTCGGTTTCTACGAAGGAGAATATGATATTCTGGTTTCGACAAGTATTGTTGAAAATGGACTCGATGTCCCTAATGCCAATACAATTTTGGTCTATGATGCAGATAAATTGGGGCTTTCTCAGCTTTATCAAATGCGAGGCCGAGTGGGACGTTCTCGTCGGCAAGCCTACGCATATTTTATTTATGAACCGAATAAAGTATTAACCGAAGTAGCGGAAAAACGGCTTCAGACATTGCTAGAGTATACTGAGCTCGGTGCCGGATTTAAAATTGCAATGAGGGATCTTGAAATTCGGGGGGCTGGAAATTTACTGGGAGGACAGCAACACGGACAAATCGTAAATGTCGGATTTGAAATGTACTGCCAACTCATTGAAGAAGCAGTTCACGAACTTCAATTTGAAAAAGATGGAACTCCGCCGCCTCCACGCGAGCCGGAAGGAATCATCGATCTTCGAATTGATGCTCATATTCCGGGCGACTATATTCCCGAACCTCTTCACAAGATGGAGATATATCAAGCTATCGCAGAACTAAGAGAAAAAAGCGAACTCGATGGACTGATAGAAAATCTGCTGGATCGTTTTGGTCAGCCACCGAAAGAAGTAAATAACCTACTGACTGTTGCTGCTCTTCGCATTGAAGCGCGTAAAGCTGGGGTAAAATCGATTACAGAAAAAGGACGAATTATTGAAATCATCTTTGGCGAAAACTCGAATGTTTGGCCGGAAAAATGGATTAAATGGCATAGCCGATATAGCCAAGCCCTTCAACTGATTAAGCGAATTGATGAAACTGTGATACGGGTAAAGACCAATTATTTAACTATGCCACCTGTAGAGTTTCTTCGGGATATGCTGCAAGACTTTCACCAGAAAGAGAAAGATTAATATCTTCTCAGTAGTAGATTTGCTATAATAAGGAAGAATCCGCAGATTCCCAGAGAGGATGGAATGCTTTTGAGTCGAGATGTCTTTTTGCGTGGCGCACTAATCTTGACGATTGCTGGAATGGCAGTCAAAGTTATTGGTGCAGCGAACCGGATATTTCTCTCTCGTTTATTAGGGGGAGAGGGAATTGGCCTCTATCAAATGGCCTATCCAATTTATCTTTTAGCTTTAAATATTTCGTATGCCGGAATTCCGATTGCCATTTCTATCTTAATTGCCGAGCGAGTGGCACTTAGAGATCGGGCCGGGGTAGGACGAGTATTTCGCCTCAGTTTAATATTGATGGTCATTACCGGCCTGCTGTTTTCAGCGCTTCTTTATGCAAGTGCTTCTTGGCTTATTGAAATTGGTTTTGTGCAGGATCCACGCGCGTATTGGGCAATTGTTGCCTTAGCTCCTTCGATTATGTTTGTGACGGTCTTGGCAAGCTTCCGGGGATATTTCCAAGGACTTCAAATGATGTTTCCTTCCGGGATATCTCAAGTTGCAGAGCAGTTTTTTCGGGTTGTTTCGATGGTTCTTTTTGCTTGGCTACTTTTGCCAAGAGGACTAGAATACGCGGCAGCAGGGGCTACATTCGGTGCGCTTCCTGGCGCACTAGCGGGAATTCTTGTATTAGGTTACTTTTTTTGGAAGAAACCACTGGATAAAATTCTCCCGGCAAGCGAGGCGGACCACGAGCTTCCGGTGCCACCGATTTTTACGATTTTAAAAAGAATTTTTTGGCTTGCCCTGCCTGTATCTCTTGCCAGCATTATGCTGCCACTCGGCACTTTAATTGATTTGTGGATTGTTCCCAAGCGATTATTGGATGCCGGAGGGCACACGGTACAACAGGCGACAGAGCTTTACGGATACTTGACAGGTATGGCCATACCCTTGATTAACCTTGCCACAATCTTGACAGCTTCTTTGGCGGCAAGTTTGGTTCCATCGATTTCAGAAGCTTTTACACTTGGTAAAAATGATGTGATTCGAAATCGGGTATCGATGGCGGTTCGAATCTCAAGTTTGTTGACGATTCCAGGTTTTATCGGGCTTGCTGTTTTAGCGGGACCGATTTCGATGCTTCTTTATGGTACAGCAGACGCTGGTCCGGCGATTGGTGCAATGTCTTTTGGGGTATTTTTGCTAGGTCTTCATCAAATCACGACAGCAGTTCTTCAAGGACTGGGGCGGACGACGATTCCAGTTTTGAACATGGTGTTTGCGGCTCTTTGTAAAATTGTCTTTAACTGGGTATTTACCGGCTATTGGGGTATTGTGGGAGCGTCTTGGGCGAGTGTTGCTGACTACGGTATCGCTGCTCTTCTAAATATCTTTTTTGTCTACCGATTCACTGGCTATGGACTGGCTTGGAGCGATGTTTGGCGTCCGCTGGCGGCAAGTCTTGCGATGGCGGCAACTGTAATTCCTACGTATTATTTCTCGCTAGGACAACTCAATAGTAATTCGCTCGCAACTTTGGTGGCGATTGCTCTGGGCGGGATTGTCTATGTGGTTGTCATTTTGCTGACTGGTGGAGTGAGAAGCCAAGATATTCGAAAACTTCCAAAGATTGGGAACTTTATGGCGAATCGATTGGAAAACATGAAGATTGTAAAAAAATCGTAAAGAGGTTAGTCATCATGAAAACAACGATCTATTATGTAAATAGTGAAAAAAATAGTGAGATTCAAAAATGTATTGATTTTCAAAAACACCGGCTAACGCCGGTTTTTTTGAAGTCTGCTGAAAATTCAGTGTTGCAAAAGTTTAACGGTGCGGGCATTCCTTATTATCTGATCTCCGGTGATGAGCTGGGTGAGGAATGGTTTCGGTCAGTGGTGCCTAACTATACCGAACTTTTTTTGATCACTGGTGAAGAAGATCAGATGCGACATAAACTTTCTTCAGATGTCATTTGGCAAGAGGAGTGGGAGCTGCCAATCGGAAAAGAAACGGACTTCTTAGAAATCGTTCAGCCGCTACGTGAGGTGGTTGCGCGTTTGCTGGCTCCTGGTGGCTGCCCGTGGGATCGGGAACAGACACACATGTCTTTGCGCCGAGGACTTATTGAAGAATCCTATGAAGTGATTGAAGCGATTGAAACAAACGATATGGCTTTATTAAAGGAAGAATTGGGCGATGTCCTTTTGCAAGTGGTGTTTCACTCAAAATTGGCGGAAGAGGCGGGCTTTTTTAAATTAGATGATGTGGTGGCGGAAATTACTCAAAAGATGAAACGAAGGCATCCTCATGTGTTTGGTGACGTAGAGGCTAAAGAAGTTGTAACTGTTTTGGCAAACTGGGAAGAAATTAAGCGAAAAGAAAAAGGGAAAGCCCCTCGTAAAATATTAGATGGAATTCCCCCAGGTCTTCCTGCTTTGATGGCTTCACAAAAAATCCAGGGAAAAGCTTCAAAAGTCGGATTTGATTGGAAAGAAATTGAGCCAGTTTGGAATAAAGTTTCAGAAGAAATTTTGGAATTGAAAAATGCAGTGACGCCGGAAGAGCAGGCTCATGAATGGGGCGATGTGGTTTTTTCTTTAGTGAACCTAGCGCGCTTTCTGAATTTGGATGCTGAACTTGCTCTAAGGCTTGCAAATAAACGTTTTCAGGGGCGTTTTGAGTTTGTCGAAGCAGCACTTGCGAAACAAACAAAAATGTGGTCTGAGTGCAGTTTAGAAGAACTTGATCACTTTTGGGAAGAAGCAAAACGAAAAAAATTATAAAAAAATTTAAAAATATTTTCCTTTGAAAGAAGGAATCGAGAAAAACATAGCGAAATAGGCATTTGTAAACCTAAAAAACCTAGGAAGTCCTTATTCTAGGACATCCGAAAGAAATGAAGGAGGAATTCCCATGAACAAGACTCAATTAATCGCAAGTGTTGCCGAAATGGCAGAAGTCACAAAGAAAGATGCTGAAAAAGCAGTAAATGCTGTTTTCGGTAGTGTACAGAAAGCTCTCGTCGAAGGCGAGAAAGTCCAACTGATCGGTTTCGGAACTTTTGAAGTTAAGTCCCGTAGCGCTCGTGTAGGCCGCAACCCACAAACTGGTAAAGAAATCAAAATTGCTGCTTCTAAAGTACCTACTTTTAAAGCTGGTAAAGGTCTGAAAGAAGTCGTAAACACTCCTGCAAAAAAAGCTAAAAAATAAGATTTGTTTTTTTAAAAGAACCAAGCTTTCGGCTTGGTTCTTTTTTATTATCTAGTAAGTTCTATCCAAATGAGTAGAAAACGTGTAAAATAGAGAAAGCTATATCCTAGAATTTTAAAAATTGAAATCTGACTAGGTTTAAGATGTGGAGGATCACTCATCATGAAGGATGGACAGCAGCAAGATCTGCCTGTGGCAGAATCGGCGGAAGCAGAAAAGAAAAAAGAGCACCGTCGGAAAGTCTTGCGGGGATTGGCTTTGTCATTGGCTTTATTATTACTTGCACTTTGTATTTTGTTTTTTTGGATTATTTTTCCGGTATTGAGCAAAACGCCGGAATTGAATGGAGAATATCGGCCAATTGCGTCGACTCGGCTTTATGATCGTCATGGAAAGTTAATTACGACACTGCACGGCGAAGAAAACCGCATTGTGGTCCCGATCTCCGAATTGCCTCCCCACGTTTGGAAAGCTTTTGTTGCAGCCGAAGATATTCGGTTTTTTGAGCATCCCGGGATTGATGCTCGTGGACTCGTAAGAGCGATTTGGACCAATTTGACTTCGGGCGAACTTCTCGAAGGGGGAAGCACGATTACTCAGCAGTTTGTAAAAAACGCGCTGCTTAGTCAGGAGCGGACATTTACGAGGAAAATTCAAGAGGCTGTGCTCTCTTTTGAAGTAGAGCGCCGTTACGATAAGATGAAAATTCTGGAGCTTTACCTAAATCAAATTTATTTTGGTGAGGGAGCTTATGGGATTCAAACGGCAGCTCAGCTATATTTTGGTAAAGATGCAAAAGACTTGACGGTGAGTGAGGCGGCGGTGCTTGCGGGTATTCCGAAGCGTCCTTCTTCATTTAATCCGTTTCGTGATATTGAGGGGGCGCCAGCTCGTAAAGAAGCGGTGCTAATGAAAATGATCGAAGCGGGCTATTTAACTCCTGCGGGAGCAGAAACCGCAATGAGTGAGCCGATTAAAACAGCGACTGAGCGAAAAGGCCCTCCAGTGGCGCCGTATTTTAGCGATTATATTTTGCAGGAGCTTCTTGAGAAGTTTGGTGCTGACAAGGTGTATAAAGAAGGACTAGAAGTCCATACTTCGCTGGATCTTGCTTGGCAGGAAGATGCCGAGAAAATTATGGAGAGACGATTACCGAAATTATTTATTGATTCTAATAAGCAGCAGCAAGCTCAAGGAGCTTTGGTGACTATTGATCCTTCCAATGGTTATATTCGGGTGATGGTCGGTGGCCGGGGAACAGATAAATACAATCGGGCAGTACTGGCGGAACGTCAGCCTGGATCGGCTTTTAAACCATTTGTTTATTTAGTGGCGATGGATATGGGGATCTCGCCGGAGGCGCTTGTAGAAGACAAGGCAGTTGCTTTTGGGAGCTATGCCCCCAAAAATTACGCAGGTAAGTTTTACGGTAAAGTCACTTTGCGCACTGCGCTGGAGCAGTCCCTGAATGTCATTGCTGTTCGTCTTAGCTTATATGTCGGACCAGAAAAAGTAGTGGAGTATGCGAAAAAATTAGGTATTACGACTCTGGTGGAGTCAGGACCCTATGCGGATACCAACGCTGCGACTGCGCTAGGTGGCGTGACCAATGGAATTACGCCGCTTGAGATGGCTTCGGCCTATGGGGTTTTGGCAAACACTGGAATGCGCTATGCCCCTCACGGGATTACCAAAGTGGTAGATCGTAGTGGCGATGTGATATTTGAAGACCATCCACGGGGTGAACAGGTTGTAAGTGCTGCGGCTACCGCGACTCTTGTCGATATGATGCAAGGGGTTATTAGCCGTGGAACTGGTGCGGCCGCTGGAATTGGCCGTCCTGCTGCGGGTAAAACAGGAACAACAGACAATTATGTGGATGCTTGGTTTGTTGGATTTACCCCTGACTTGGTGACTGCTGTGTGGATTGGTTGCGATGATAATAGTCGATTGCCGTCTATCACCGGGGGCGATGTGCCTGCTGTGATTTGGGGTGAATTTATGGGTAAAGCTCACGCGAATATTCCGGTTCATAAATTTCCGACACCTAAGCCTGGCGAAGGAAGTATTGTCTTAAAAGGGGGTAAAGTGCTTTCTGATCCTGAAAAAGCTTTAGGGGACGATAAAGATGTAAAACCTTTAAGTGGTCAAGATGTGACTCCGATGGATTCAAAGAAACCTCCGGCTGGAGGAACCATTAAACCGCCAGCGGATAAAGTTGATAAAAAAGAAGAAGAGCCGATGGATAAGGAAATAAAAGGGCCAGCCGGTGGCCCGAGCCCGGGTAAACGAGATCGGACAGTGCCGGTGATCAATGTTTCTGAGACTCTTTAAGAAATCAAAATGGACTAGGAGGAGAAAGATGGTAAAGTCATTTGGGAATAAGAAGAGTTGTCTTGTCGGATTTCTACTTCTTTGTTTTATTTCTTGGAGTGGCGCATCCGAATGTGCGATCGTTTCCGATCAGGAAAACCTGCGGGCGCAAATCGAAGGAGCGAAGCAGCTTGGAAAAAATCTATCTGGCGCGACTCCAGAAGAAAACCAAGTGATCGCCTGGTTCTGGGAATCCGAGCCAGTGAGTGGCAAAGATCCACAGAAGCTAGAGTCACCAAAAACATTTAGAAAAGAGCCAAGCGGTTCTTTTTCACACGATTTGTTGGCAGAAGGAAAAGACCTTTTTGTTCAGGCCGAAAATGCCCTTGCCGGTAGTGGCACGGCATCGGTTGTTTTGCAGAAGAAACAGGCTTGGGTTCTCTATGGGGAGTCCCAGTGGAAAGATGCTCGTAATGCCTATGAAGCAATCCCTGTTGAGGCGCAAGATTTTTGGACTTATTGGCGATTAGGGGATCTTTGGGCGGGTGAAAATCAAGAGAAATCGTACCAGTACTTTGAAAAGGCTTATGGGATGCAAAAAAATATGAATCCGGAGATTGCGATCCGAGTTGGAAATTCCGCTTACAGTGCAAAAAAATACGTACGAGCGATTGAACTCTATACAGCAGCGATGAGTGCGGGGAACACTTCTGATGAAATTTTGCTTTATCGCGGAAACGCTTTTTATCTTGCTGGTAATTTAGGTGCGGCCATTCAAGACTATTCAACCGGTATCTTGAAAGACCCAACTCGGCAAGAGTTTTATCTAAATCGAGCGCGGGCTTATGGCGCACTGAGTGACCCTTTAAAGGCGGGAAGTGACTACAGGAAACTTCTTTCGATGAGCCCGGAAAACACGGAGCTCTGGTCAGAGTTTACCGAATATCTGGTGGATACGAAGCAACCGATTAATGCGATGCAGGAAGCAAATCGCTGGATTACGATCCAACCCGGTAAGGCAGAAGCTTGGAATTTTCGAGGAACTTTGAAATATGAGCAGAAATTGTTTGTGGAAGCTCTCGCTGATTTTGAGCAAGCGACTAAATTAGATTCATCGTTTGCTACTGCTTGGTATAATCAGGCAATTACGTTAGAGCAAATTGGAATTCCAAAGGATTGGCCGTTGGATAAAAAATGGCAGAAACTAGACCAAATTAAGAGTTGCTATGGAAAATTTATTCAGTTTTCCTCAGCCGAATCACCAGGCTGGGAGCGAGCCAATCGCCGAATTACTGAAATTGAGAATAATAGTGGGCAGTTCTTGGATATTTAACTGAACTTCCTGAGAAAGGAGAGTGAGCCATGGCTCTTGAGAAGGTTCAACGTCCACGAAAACGCTTGAATTGGTTCAATCTGGTCATGATTCTCCTAGTTTTGGGGGGCTGTTATGTTTTGGCAAGCCAGTATATGGAGCAGCGACAAGTACAATTAGAAATTGAACGAAACCAGCAATTATTAAAAGAACAGCAAGAGGTCAATCAACGTTTAAAAGATGAAAAAGCTAGGCTCAATGACCCGGAAGAGGTTGAAAAACGGGCGCGGGAGGATCTTGGATTAGTAAAGCCAGGGGAAGTTCCGGTTCGTACGATTCCGGCAAAATCACCGAATAAATTGGATAATCCTTGACTGACTAAAAATATGAGGACTATAATAGAGTGGAATAAACAACTCGCCCTTTGGGCATGTAGGAGGAATTAGGCGGTTTATGACAACTGAGGCAGTAAACGTAATTGAAGTCGGTAGCGTAGTTGAGGGAACCATCACAGGAATTACCAACTTTGGAGCTTTTGTGCAGCTACCTGGGGGACAAGTCGGATTGGTGCATATTTCTGAAGTAGCTAACGAGTACGTGAAAGACATCAAGGATTTTATCAAAGAACAAGATGCTGTAAAGGTGAAAGTACTTTCGATTGATCCAAAAGGAAAGATAGGTCTTTCTATTCGGCAGCTTCAGCCACCACCAGCGAAACCTGCATTTGCCGAGCGGCGTCCGCCGATTCGTGCAGCAGCCCCGCGAGTACCTAGCTTAACTTTTGAGGATCGAATTTCTAAATTCCTCAAAGATAGCGATGAAAAAATTAGTGAAGCTCGTCGGAATACAGAGTCCAAACGAGGTGGACGAGGAGCTCGTCGAGGTTAATTTATGATTCTAGAAAGGAGTGCCGTTTCGGTACTCCTTTCCTTGTTTCTAACAGGAATGTACAAGGAGGCAATGATGGCTAACGTTACGGAGTGGGCGGAATTGGTCGCTGATAGCGGGATGGCTTTGCTTCGAAATGGTGCGGAGACGTATCGTACCAATGAAACGATGGAGTATATGGCCAAGGCATTGGGGGCGAAACGGATCGATCTTTTCGTAATTCCCAGTACGGTGATGGTATCTCTTACGAATCGTGAGGGTGAAAGTGCGACGATCATGCGAAAGGTTCGAAATCGTACGATTAACTTAGATCGGGTGACTCGGATTAATGAACTTTCCCGGGCTCTGGTCAGTGGGGAGTGTACGTTTGAGGAGGCTCAACATTTAGTTGAGGTGATTCGAAGAGAACGTACGGGCTTTTCCATTGGTTATTCAGTATTTTTTGCTGGGCTGGTTGGAATGGGTTTCGGGGTGATGCAAAATGCGACTTGGCCAGAATTTGTTGCGGCATTCTTGGCTGGTGCTTTGGTTCGCGTGGTCGCTCATATTGTTTCACGCGTAGAGGGAACCCGCTTTTTATTTGAATTTTTAGGAGCGATGGTGGCTGCACTTTTTGGGATGCTGTGTCAGCATTTATTTCCTTTTATCAGCCGAGACGTAGTGACTGTCGGCGGAATTATGACGCTTGTGCCTGGGGTGGCAATCACAAATGCGATTCGAGATATTATTAATGGGGATAATTTGAGTGGATTGGTTCGAGGACTTGAGGCTGCTTTGACTTCGGTTGCGATCGCGATGGGAGTTGTACTTATTTTGACTTTAGGTTTGTAATCCTAAAGGAGGTATGAAGGAATGATCATTGTCGTAAAATTTTTGATGCTCACAGCGATGTCGCTCGGGACAGCGGCTCTTTACCGAGTCCCGAAACAGTTAATTCCTTGGGGTGGTTTCTGCGGTGGGGTGGGTGGCAGTATGCTGCTGCTTTTGCAGGCCAGTTCTTTAAACCCTGTCGTTGCGACGTTTGTTGCGGCTTGTTCGATCGGTGCGCTCAGTGAGTTTTTAGCTCGTTGGAAGAAACAGCCAGTGTCTATTTTTCTGATCCCTGGCTTTATTCCCTTGGTACCGGGTCGTTATGCCTATATGACGATGCGAAGTTTTGTTGAGAGTGATTTAATTACCGGTCTTTCTCTGGCGGTGCACACCCTTTCACTGGCTGGTGCGATTGCTTTTGGTATCTTTTTAAGTGGAACTCTTTATCGCATCTTTGTTTATCGGAGTCAGGTATGGCATTAGATGATCGAGTGTGGAAGTTAGGAATTGAAAAGAAGCTTTGGCTTCCAAATCAAAAAATTCTGGTGGCTTGCTCCGGCGGGGTCGATTCGATGAGTTTGCTGGATATTTTTCGGCAGTGGCGAGATCGAGGCCGAATTGAATTGGCAGCGGTACATTGCAATCATGGACTGCGTGGGGCTGAGTCGGATCGGGATGCGTTGGAAGTCGAAGAATGGTGCAGTAAAAATGAGATTCCTTGTTTTGTCAGGAGCCTGGATGTGCGGGAAAGCTTGGCTCGCCAGAAGGGAAATTTGGAAGAGCGAGCTCGCGACCTTCGCTATGAAGCATTAGAGCAAGTACGCATGCAAATTTCAGCCGATTGGATTGCACTCGGACATCATGGGGGCGATCAGGCTGAGACGGTTCTTCTTCATTTGTTTCGGGGAAGTGGTGTCTTTCGTGGCATGAGGGAGCATCAGAGGAAGTGTATTCGTCCGCTGCTTGAGGTCCCGAAGCAAGAGATTATTTCCTATGCGCGAGAAAAAGGTCTGCCTTACTGGGAAGACTATACGAACGAAGAAGTCGATTTTCGTCGCAATTGGATTCGTCAGGAGCTGCTGCCGTTGCTTGCCGAGAAAATTCAGCCGAACTTAGAAGAGGTGCTCGGACGCTGGGCAACGATTCAGTGGGCGGAGGAAGATTTTTGGCAAAACCGCTCAGAAGCTTGGATCAAAGAGCACGTAAAAGAGCGGGAGGGCAAATGGCAATTCTCTGTGGCTGCCTTTGATTTACTCTCTTTGGCGGAGAAAAGGCAAATACTTCACAGAATTTCCACAATTTTTTCAGATGAAGATAGAGGAATTGCCTTTAAGCATGTGGAATCCTTGTTAAGACTGATTGAAAATAAAATTGGCAACAGCCAAGTTGATCTTTTTGATTTTTGGATTGGGAGAATTGAAAAAGGTCAGTTAATCTTTCAAAAAAAGCGGTAAGGGAAAGGGACGGATAGGTAGTGAGGAAGGATCTTGCAGGTATTTTAGTGACTGAGGAGCAAATTGCGACTCGGGTAAAAGAACTTGGGGAAATGATTTCAAAAGACTATGAGGGTAAAGATTTAGTTGTGATTTGTGTTCTTCGAGGTAGTTTTATTTTTATGGCTGATTTGGTTCGAGAAATTAAGATTCCTCTTTCGACAGATTTTATATCCGTTTCAAGCTATGGGTCTGGAACATCATCAAGTGGTGTTGTTCGCTTTTTAAAAGACTTGGACGAAATTATTACAGATCGTCATGTGCTTATTGTGGAAGATATTATCGATACGGGGATCACTTTGAAGTATCTGATGGAGAATCTGCAAACTCGGAAACCTGCGAGTATTAAAATTTGTACTCTTTTAAGTAAACCAGAGCGCCGAAAAGTCGAAATTGATGTGGCTTATAATGGATTTACGATTCCCGATCAATTTGCGGTCGGTTATGGGCTGGATTATTCGGAAAAATACCGAAATCTGCCATTTGTCGGGGTGCTAGACCCAAAGGTGTATGAAAAGTAAATTTTTGTGGAAACTAAGGACCTATGGTAGAATAAAGCATTGAATACCTCTTTTTAAGACTTAACTTAGAAAGTATTATTGGAAAAGCCTTGTGAAGTCGAATGAACGCAGGGTAAATTTAAATAAAGGGTGAATGAGAGGAGGGGCGATCTCGATTGAATCGCTTTTTTAGAACTACTGGCATGTATCTGGTAGTTATTTTAGGTGTTTTGTGGGCTGTGTCATTTTTCTCCCAGTCTGGTGCAGAAAAAAATGACGTAAGTTATAGTGTATTTTTGCAAAAAGTATCCTCTGGTGAAGTCCAGAGTGTAGTGATTGACGGAGAGAGCATTCGAGGAAAACTAAAAGATGGTAAGGATTTTGCAACGGTTGCACCTCGCGATCCTGCTCTTGTAGAAAACCTGCGTACAGCTGGTGTCGATATTACAGCGGAGCCACCTGGACAAAATAGCTGGTGGAGTTCTATTTTATCTTCTTTACCGATTGTACTTTTGCTTGTGGTCTGGTTCTTTATTATGAACCAAAGCCAAGGCGGTGGTAACCGGGTGATGAACTTTGGTAAAAGCCGGGCAAAGATGATGGGTGAGGATAAGGTAAAGGTTACTTTTTCGGATGTTGCCGGCGCTGACGAGGCGAAGCAAGAGCTAGAGGAAGTCGTAGAATTCCTTAAAAGTCCGAAAAAATTTAGTGATCTAGGTGCTCGTATCCCTAAAGGTATTTTATTGGTCGGGCCGCCTGGGACAGGAAAGACGCTACTTGCCCGTGCAGTTGCGGGGGAAGCGGGTGTACCTTTCTATAGTATTAGTGGCTCGGATTTTGTTGAAATGTTTGTTGGAGTCGGGGCTTCTCGAGTCCGTGATCTCTTTGAACAGGCAAAGAAGAGTGCTCCTTGTATCGTTTTTATCGACGAGATTGACGCTGTAGGGCGTCATCGGGGTGCGGGGCATGGTGGCGGTCATGATGAGCGCGAACAGACCTTGAATCAACTCCTCGTCGAAATGGACGGTTTTGGTACCAATGAAGGCATTATTATCTTGGCGGCAACAAACCGTCCGGATATTTTGGATCCTGCGCTTTTGCGTCCAGGCCGTTTTGATCGTCATGTGACGGTGGATCGACCGGACATCAAAGGACGGGAAGAAATCTTGAAGGTCCATATCAAAGGAAAACCAGTAAGCCCAACGGTGGATCTTCGTGTGTTGGCTCAACAGACGGCTGGATTTACCGGAGCTGACTTGAGTAATTTGGTCAATGAGGCGGCTTTGCTTTCTGCTCGTGAAGGAAAAAATATGATCGAAATGCCGCAGATGCAAGAAGCGATTGAACGAGTGATCGCCGGCCCTGAGCGCCGAAGTAAAGTGCTAAGTGATTCTACGAAGAAACTGACTGCCTTTCATGAGGCGGGTCATGCAATCACTGCTCACTATCTGCCGGCGGCGGATAAGGTTCATAAAATTACGATTATTCCTCGGGGTCGAGCCGGTGGATACACGCTGACTTTGCCGAAGGAAGATCGTAGCTATATGACGAAGCAGGAAATGATCGATGAAATCAAAGTATTGATGGGTGGTCGAGTGGCGGAAGCTCTCGTGCTCAAAGATATCAGTACAGGAGCGAGTAATGATCTGGAACGAGCCAGCGAAACGGCCCGCCGGATGGTTTGTGATTATGGGATGAGCGAAAAGCTTGGTCCGATATCCTTTGGTAGTCGACAAGAGCAGGTTTTCCTAGGACGAGATATGGGGCGCGATCGCAATTATAGCGAAGAAGTCGCTCAGATCATTGATCAGGAAGTACGAAGAATTGTCGAAGGTGCCTATCATAAAACCGAAGAAATCCTGACGACTCATATGGATGAACTCCATACAATCGCAAATGCGTTGCTTGAGTTTGAAACGATTGACTCGGTCGATATGAAAT
>JAGOZY010000144.1 GCA_018058445.1 Negativicutes bacterium
AATAAAAAAAGAGCTGTTCCATCGGAACAGCTCTTTTTTTATGAATTTATTTTGCTGAGTAGTCGTAGAACCCGCGACCGCTTTTTCGTCCATAAAGCTTGGCCTGCACCATGCGGCGAAGCAGTGGACAAGGTCGATATTTGGGATCGCCGTAGCCTTCATACAAGACTTCCATAATATGAAGCACCGTATCATTGCCGATTAAATCACTCAGAGCCAGCGGCCCCATGGGGTGGTTAAAGCCCAATTGAGCGACTTTATCGATATCTTCAGCACTGGCGACGCCTTCCATCAAAGCAAAGATCGCTTCATTGATCATTGGAACCATAATACGATTTCCGGCAAAACCAGGGAAATCCGAAATTCGAACTGGCGATTTACCGAGCTTCTCAACGAGGGTAAAGACTGCGTCAGTCGTTTCTTGAGATGTGAGCTGTCCACTAATAATTTCAACCAATTTCATGACAGGAACTGGATTGAAAAAATGCACTCCCACGACCTTTTCTGGTCGATTCGTTGTTGCACCGATGGAAGTAATCGGTAGAGAAGAAGTATTAGATGCGAGAATTGTTTTTTCCGGGCAAAGCTCATCGAGCTTCTTAAAGATTCCGGCCTTTATATCCATTTGTTCAATAGCAGCTTCGATCACCAAGTCTACCGCGCAAGATTTTTCGTTAAGCTCCGTCACTCCACAAACCCTTTGATAAGTTGCAGCAGAGTCTTCAGCAGTCATTCTTCCTTTTTCGATATCTTTATCGAGAGTTTTCTGGATATAAGCCATCCCACGATCTACAAATTCCTGCTTGATATCCTGCACCACAACCTCGACACCACTTTTAGCTAAAACCAAGGCAATTCCAGATCCCATTTGTCCAGCTCCAATAACGAGAACACGTTTGATATCCATACGTAGACCTCCTTCTGCCTAAAGCAAATTCAAAGTTAGTATTAACCATTAGAATTCGCTTTTTCGAGACAATTTCCTGTCGACTTTATCGGTTGATTCGTAAAAAAATATTTTAGAGCTGGCAAAATTCTTTGATTTGCAGGATTTCAGGAAAATCAGACGAACTTTACAAGGATACAACTGGCGTAACGCTTGATGAGTGTGAAGGAGGAGAATCATGAGTTCCTATTCTGTAATTAGCCCGGAAATATTAGCGAAAATTGAAGAAATTGTTGGAACGACCAACGTGACGACTGACTCGGATAAAATGTATCCCTACTCCCACGATGAAGAAGGAGACCCCCATTATCAAAAATTGCCTGAAGCAGTAGCTTGGGCTGAGAGTACCGACCAAGTTTCGCAACTTATTAAACTTGCCAATGAAGCTCATTTTCCAGTGACCCCACGGGGAGCCGGCACCGGACTTGCCGCAGGGGCAGCGCCACTGCTGGGTGGGCTTGTACTCTCCCTTGAAAAAATGAACAAAATACTCGAAGTCAATGAAGATCACCTGTTCGTGATTGCCCAAGCTGGAGCTTTGACCGAAGAAGTGCAAAAAGCAGCGTTAGCAAAAGGTCTATTTTATGCGGGCGACCCTTGTAGTGGCGATTCCTGCTCAATCGGTGGCAATGTTGCGACCAATGCAGGGGGCAATAAAGCCGTCAAATACGGGACAACTCGGGAACAAGTACTGGAAATCGAAGTTGTAAATCCCCTCGGTGAAGTGGTTCGGCTGGGCGGTCGGATCGCCAAAACTAGCACTGGATATGCACTGAAGCATTTAATTATCGGCTCGGAGGGCACCCTTGGAATCATCACAGAAGTGACCCTGAAACTTCTACCAAATCCGGTCGAAGTGATGGACTTTCTGGTTGTCTTCCCCGAAGTACCTGTTGCGATTTCAACAGTCGGAAAAATCTTAAAAGCCGGAATCGATCCGACCTGCCTAGAGTTTATGGATAACGAAGCGGTAAAAAGCGTAGAACGCTATCTGGGCGAAAAGCTTCCCCATGGAGAAAACGGTCACTACTTAATCGTTCAAGTCGAAGGAAAAGATGAAACTGATCTGGAGGACAAAGCCATTGCTCTTGATGAACTTTGCACCGAGTGTGGCGCGATCGCAGTTCTCGTTGCGGATCCCAAGAAAATTTGGCAAGCCCGCAAAGATTTTGCCGAAGCGGTGAGAGCCGAAAGCCTTATTCACAACAAAGAAGATGTGGTCGTTCCAATCGATAAAATTCCGGAATTGATGGAGATCAGCCAACAAATCGGCGAACGCTACGGACTTGTGACCCGAACAGCGAGCCATGCAGGCGACGGAAACACCCATCTACTCATTTTAAAAAATGATACACCGGATGAGGAATGGGAAGAACTATCGCGAAAATTCCAGACTGATTTATATGAAGCCGTCTACCGTCTCGGCGGAAAAATGTCCGGCGAACACGGCATTGGTGCCAAACGTCAGACTTGGATGGAACAATTCACCCCCCAAGCAGAACTTCACATGATGCAGGCGATCAAAAAAGGCCTCGATCCGAACCATATTTTAAATCCCAATAAAATATTTAAATTATCTTAGAGCCCTCTACTGGGGCCTCACTAAAAAATCTCCTCGCAAGAGGAGATTTTTTTCTTGCTTTTTTGATTTATTTTGCTAAACTAAGGACGTCCTATAAAGGATATAATTTAAGGAGGAATGATAAGTGAATGCAAAATTCGTACTGACTCAGGAGGAGTCTCAAGATCTGGCTCGTCGTTATGGTACCCCACTCATGGTAGTTTCTCGAAAGAAATTGGAAGAGCGCTACAAGTGCCTCCAACATTATTTACCGAGAGTGAAAATTTTTTATGCGATGAAAGCCAATCCATCAGAAGTGATCGTTCAGCATCTTGCTAAGCTTGGATCGTGCTTTGACGTAGCATCCGCTGGCGAGATCAATCAACTTGCTTCTTATGGTATCAAAGGTGACCGAATGCTTTATGCAAACCCAGTAAAAAGTAGAAAGGCATTGCGGACTGCGAGAGACTACCAAGTTAGTCGAATGACCTATGACAGCGAAGCTGAAATCGATAAGATTAAAGATGAATATCCTGGAGCGACTGTGCTACTTCGGGTTCAAGTATCGAACCCAAGTGCGATGGTTGATTTAAATACAAAGTTTGGCGCAGCCCCAGAAAAAGCAGTCGAACTCTTAAAAAAAGCAAAACAATCCGGGCTAGATGTGGCGGGAGTATCTTTCCACGTTGGAAGCCAATCCATTTCTCCAGAAGGATACCGAAATGCGATTGCTCTTTGTGCAGGAATTTTTGCGGATGCCGCACAAGAGGGAGTCTTACTCAAAGTACTGGATATTGGCGGTGGATTTCCAATTCCCCAAAAAGGCGCCTTCCCAGATCTTCCTGGAATGCTTCAAGCAGTTAATAATAGCCTGGAAGAGCACTTCCCTGACACCGAAATTTGGGCAGAACCGGGACGTTTTCTCTGCGGCGAATCAGCGAATATCATTGCGTCGATCATTGGCGTAAGTGAACGTAGTGGAAAACCCTTCTATACCTTAGATGAAGGCACTTACGGTTCGTTCTCAGCCAAATTTTTTGATCACTGGGACTTTGAGCCGATCACGTTCCGCGAAGGAGAGAAGACGGACGCTATCTTGGCAGGTCCAAGCTGTGATTCATTGGATATCCTTTTTAGCAGCTACCCTTTGCCAGCGTTGCAAATGGACGATTTATTACTTTTCACCGAATGCGGAGCTTATACCTATGCATCCTCATCGACATTCAACGGCTTTGAACGCATTAAAGTTATCATGCTTGAAGACTAAAAAAGTTTAACTATAAAAAACCAGCCCAAGTGCAACTTAAACGCACTTGGGCTGGTTTTTTCTTTGCGAGAGTTTTATACGGAGAGAGCTGAAAGGGATCATTTAAAAAGTAATTTTTTCCGACTGGGTAAAGTCGATCGTCACCATAGCTTCTTTAAAGTGAATTTCATAAACATCCAGTAGATGACCCATCGCATCAATAACCATTTCATAATCAGGAACTTTTTTGATAAAAGCATCTTTCAGATCGCCAATTCCGAGCTTACTTTTCTCGATCACCCCCCGATGAACCCGGACGTGTTCATTTTCCTGAGCAGGTATCGTCGAAAAAGCCACGTTGCTATTTGCTTGGAATTCAGTTACTTTCAGATTATTGCGCTCTGTCGAAAAAAAGAGAACCCCTTTCTTTTGTGGGTCATAATAGAAATTTACAATTCGGACATTCGGGATATCCTGGACACTGGTTGCCAGTGCAATATCCGTTTGATGGGCCATGATTCGATTAAATTCTTGTGAAAAATCCATTTTT
>JAGOZY010000145.1 GCA_018058445.1 Negativicutes bacterium
CACCAATACCTACGGCAACCACCCCGACGAGAAGCGACAATCGCGCCCCATAGAGAATACGACTTAAAATATCCCGCCCTTTGTCATCCGTACCAAACCAAAAATTACCATTCATATTCCAGTTTTCAACAGGCCCAATTAAACTCTTGTCCAACTGAATATGGAGTGGGTCATGCGGAGCCAGCCAAGGGGCTAAGATCGCAATTAAAATGTAAGCTAAAATAATAGCGCCTCCCACCAGGGAGATTTTTCGTTTAGACAGTTTGCGCCAGAACTGCCGCCATTGGCTGCGGCTTTGATCCATGGGACACCCCTCCATTTTACTTTTCTACATCCATACTGCTTCAATAAATAAGGCAAGGCCGTTTATTAATCGCTTCAAGCCTCTCAGCTTCCCACCCACGATGAAACGATCCATCAACAGCCGACAGTATTACTTTACCTGCTCCAAGGGCTTTAGTAAATATAAGATTGTAAACAAAGTTACGAGATTACAAACAAAGGTAAATATTTTGCAAAAACCACTCTTTCTTTTTCAAAATTTATACCGTATCATTATTCTATACACCTGTAAAGTTGTCATATCGTTTTCAAGCATTGATATCCGAATTACTTTACAGAACGGCTTTCTTGCATCCCAAGAGAGCTCAATGAATCAGAAAGAAGGTGTCCTTGGTGAAAAAACAAATTTCTTTTCGTCTTCTCCTATGTCTGACTCTGCTCGGAGCGCTTCTTGCGCTAAGCGGCTGCGGAGGCAACAAAACTTCTGGGAAATCCGATAAGTTAATAATTGCCGTCCTTTCTGATGCCGTAAAGCTTGATCCACAGATGATCAATGATGTCCCCTCGACCAACGTTTTAGTAAACAAAATTTATGAAACCCTGGTTTACAAAGACAAAAAAGGCGACATTATTCCGATGCTTGCCACAGAGTGGAAGCAAGTAGACCCTGTCACTTGGGAGTTCACCCTCCGTAAAGGAGTTAAGTTCCACGATGGTACTGATTTTAATGCCCAAGCAGTTAAAGCTAGCTTCGATCGACTTCTCGATCCTAAAGAACCAAAAATTCGTCGCAATCTGGTCTCCATGGTCAAAGAAGTTAAAGTAGTCGGCGATGACAAAGTCCAACTGATTACCGAATATCCCTTTGCCGCTCTCCTCCAGCACTTAGCCCATGGCGGAACATCCATTATCAGCCCCAAAGCCATTGCAGCAGATAAAGAAAAACCACTTATCCAAAACCCAGTCGGCACGGGCCCATTCAAAATGGAGAAATGGACAAAAGGTCAAGAGCTCGTTCTCAGCCGTTTTGATGGTTACTGGGGAACAAAACCTGCTCTTACCACGATTGTTTATAAAGTCGTGCCAGAAGAAGCGACTCGCATTGGTATGGTTAAAACCGGCGAAGCTCAGGTCGCAGAGACGATCTCCCCTTCTGAAGTCGAGCGGCTTTCCAAAGACCCCGATACCCAAGTTATTCGCACCCCAGGTTACGGCATCGACTATGTCGGTTTCAATTTGAAAAAACCCGTCTTCCAGGATATTCGCGTTCGTGAAGCAATCGCCGCTGCCGTCGATCTAGATGCGATCATCAGCGGAGTTTACAGCAATATCGGTCTACGGGAAACCGCCCCGATGAGCTCTGGAGTATTTGGCTACAATCCAAATCTCAAACCTTATGTCCACAATGTCGCAAAAGCGAAAGAGCTTTTAGCAGCAGCCGGTTACCCCGATGGATTCAAAATTACTCTTTACACCAATGACAATAAAGTTCGAATTAAACTGGCCGAAGTTGTCCAATCTCAGTTAAAAGATGCAGGCATTACTGCCGAAATTAAAGTTCTTGAATGGGGCACGTATTTAACAGCTCTCAAAAATGGAGAGCACGATCTTTATATCCTCGGCTGGTCCAATCAAACCGGTGATAGCGACTACGCTTTAACCCCAATGATGACCCAATCAGGTATTGATAGCAACGAAAATTACTCTTTCTATGCAACTCCTGAAGCCACAAGCTTACTCAACGCTGCTCGCCGCGAGATGGACCCAGAAAAGCGCAAACAGTTTTACTGGCAAGCCCAAGAACTTGGCCGCAACGATGTCGTTCGCATCGTCACCCGAGTCAGCGAATATGTCGCGATTTCCCGTAAAAATGTAAAAGATTTCTACTACAATCCATCCAATGTCAGCGAAGTCAAAGGGGCTCGCATCGAATAATTCCAAAGACAAGTAAATAGAGCAAACCCTCGTTCTTTTCAAGATCGTTGTTGCCTACTATTTTACTAGCTATTTTGAAGGAGGGTTTTCATGTCCCATTCATTTTGTTGTCATTCCACCAAATCCAAAATCTTTACTTTCGCTTTGCTGATTCTCGCCCTCCTGATCTCTGGCTGTGGCAGTTCAGGCACAAAAAGCGACAAAAGCACATTCACGATCGCAGTTCAATCGGACGCAGTTCGCCTAGATCCCCCAGCGATCTCTGATATTCCTTCCACGAATATCATCTCGGACAAACTCTACGAAACCCTCGTCGAGCGCAGACCGGATGGGACAATCATACCGCAACTGGCTACCGAATGGACCCAAGTCAATCCAACAACCTGGGAGTTTACGCTGCGTAAAGGAGTTAAGTTCCAAGATGGAACTGACTTCAATGCCCAAGCTGTTAAAATAACCTTGGATCGTATTTTGGATAAATCGAATAGCTTCCCACGACGAAATTTGATTTCAATGATCAAAGAAGTTCAAGTGATTGATGATCATAAAGTACGGATTATCACAGAGTTTCCCTTTAGTGCGCTATTGATCCACCTTTCTCACTCTGGCGTTAGTATGATCAGTCCAAAAGCCATTGCTGAAAACGATACAAAACCACTCGCGCAAAACCCCTGTGGCACCGGTCCCTTCAAGCTCGTAAAATGGACCAAAGGACAAGAGATTGTCATGGAACGCTTTGATGGCTACTGGGGCGAAAAGCCTAAAATTGCCAAGGCTATTTTCAAAGTCGTTCCAGAAGACGCGACTCGCCTTGCCATGGTAAAAACAGGCGAAGCTCAAGCCGCCGAAGACGTCCCCATCTCAGAAGCATCCCGAATCAGCCAGGACAAAGACCTAGAGCTGATTCGCACCCCTGGTTATGGGGTTGAGTATCTGGCGTTCAATTCACAAAAAGAACCGTTCACAGACAAGCGAGTTCGCCAAGCACTGGCACTTTCCTTAAATTTAGATGCGATTGCCAGCGGAGTTTACCAAAATCCGGGCAGACGGCATACCTCCACCATGACCGACGGAATGCTCGGCTATCATTCCACTCTTCCACCTTTTGTTCAAAACAAAGAAGCCGCTAAAAAACTGCTCGCAGAAGCCGGTTTACCCGACGGCTTTAGCTTTACTCTGCTCACAAACGATAATAAAACCCGAGTAAAACTGGCAGAAGTCCTCCAAGCTCAGCTTAAAGAAGTCGGTATTACAGTCAATCTCAAAGTCGTCGAACGCGGAGTCTTCATCAAAGATCACCTATCCGGCGACTATACGGCGATTATCAGTGGTTGGTCAAATCCAACCGGCGATGGCGACTTTAGCCAATTTCCAATGCACGGTCAAGCTGGCATTGAGACGGGTGAAAACGCTGGGCGTTATTCAAATCCTAGAATCGAACAACTACTCCAAGATTCACGCCGCGAAATGGACCCTGCCAAGCGAGCAGAGGACTTTAAAGAAATTCAAGAAATCGTTCGTGAAGACGCACCTGTTGTTGTCACACGATCTTATGAGTTCTTAGCGGTTTCACGAAAAAATGTTAAAAACTTCTCTTACAATCGGGCAAACAATTGCGATCTACGCAACGTAGTCATTGAATAATTTGGAGGCGACTTATGAATTCACACCTTACATTTTCTCGGCGTTCCATCCTTCTTCCTCTTCTAATTTTAGCTTTAGCCTTAGGGCTAACCGGATGTAGCTCAAAAGGAAACTCCGATAAAAAAACGTTTGTTCTTGCCACAGCCTCTGATGTAGTCATCATGGACCCCCAAATGATCAATGACATCCCATCAACTAACGTTCTCCTCGGAAAAGTCTATGAAAACTTAGTCACTGTTGATGCCAAGGGGCAGCTTGTTCCCCAGCTCGCAACTGAATGGAAACAAGTAAATCCCACTACCTGGGAATTCACTCTGCGTAAAGGAGTCAAATTCCAAGATGGAACTCCCTTTAACGCTGAAGTCGTCAAGAAAAACTTCGACCGACTCCGTGACCCAGCTGTACCAAAAGTTCGGCGCCAGCTGCTAG
>JAGOZY010000146.1 GCA_018058445.1 Negativicutes bacterium
CCTATGGATTCCATAGCTTACATGGTCGGGCATTACCTATTGCTCAAGGATTTAAACTGGCGAATAAAAACATGAAAGTTATCGCAGCAGGCGGCGACGGCGACGGTTTTGCAATCGGAACTGCTCACACAATTCACGCAATGCGCCGTAACGTGGATATGACTTATGTCGTCATGGATAACCATATTTATGGACTGACAAAAGGTCAGGCTTCACCACGAAGTGATCTTGGGTCAAAAACAACAACTTCACCACACGGAACTATTGAAAATCCGATCAGTGCAATCGGACTCGCTTTGGCATCTGGCGCGACTTTCATCGCCCAGACTACCTCACGAGATATCAAAGGGGCTGCTGAATTGATTCGTCAAGGGATGGAACATAAAGGCTTTGCTTTTATCAACATCTTTAGCCCATGCGTAACTTATAACCCAGTCAATTCTTATGACTGGTTTGCCGAGCACACAAAACCTCTTTCTGAAGTTGAAGGCTATGATCCTGCCAATAAAAATCACGCCTATAAAGCACTTGAAGATTTTGAAGGTCTCATGACCGGTTTGATCTATCAAGATACAACTCAAAAAGATTATCAAGCAAAACTCGAGCATCTTACTGATGCACCTTTAACCGAGCTTTCACTCGAACTTGATCCTAAAATTGCCAATGAGTGGATGAAAAACTACATGTAATGTAACGAAATAAGGAGTCGCTTTTTAGCGGCTCCTATTTTTTATAAGGCAAGTTCGATTATAATAAAAAGAAAGAAGATTTCTAGCGGCAAGGAGGAATTCAGATGGTGAAGGATAGCGTAGTTCGCGCGATCTATTTCAGTCCGACTGGCACAACCCAAAGAATTGTAGAGGAGATAACCACTTGTTTTTCTGGGGTGAAGGAACGTGCGGACTTCCCTAAAAATCCTCTCGAAGAAGAAATGATTGTCTTTACTGAAAACGAACTTGCAATTTTTGGCATGCCTGTCTACTCTGGGCGAATTCCAGGGATTGCTGAGGGCATGCTCCAGAAAGTAAAAGGTAAAGAGACTCCTGCGATTATTATCGTTTCGTATGGTAATCGGGAATATGATGATGCTTTACTGGAACTAAAAAATATCGTTGAGGCGAATGGCTTTTTAGTGATTGGGGCCGGGGCGTTTATCTCAGAGCACGCGATTTTTCCTGTCGTTGGAAAAGGACGACCGGATGAAGAAGATAAACAGAAAATTAAAGATTTTGCGGCTGAGTGCGCCACTAAATTAAATTTTTTTAGTCCAAAATCCCATGAATCAATTCAGGTGAAAGGCAATTTCCCCTATCGGGAAGCTGCTGTGATTCCACTTAAGCCGTCAGGCGACGAAAGATGTAATCACTGTGGTCATTGTGTGAGTGTTTGTCCGGTAAAAGCAATCTCTCAAACTGAGCCAAGAGAAACCAATGAGTCTCTTTGTATTTCTTGCTGTGCTTGCATAGCCGCCTGTCCACAAAAAGCGCGTGGATTTTTTGGACCCGCTTATCTTGCGGGTGAAAAAATGTTTGCAGCAAATTATTCTGAACCTAAGGAGCCAGATATTTTTTTCTAAAATAGAGATGTAAAATAAAAAGCCTCGCTATCTAGCGAGGCTTTTTTAGTATTATAGTTTGGCAATTACTTTTAAGAATTCACCAGGATTTTTGGCAATTCGGACGACATATTCAGGGAGTTCATCAAACGTGATTCGGTGGCTAACCACTTGATCTGCATTGACTTTGCCACTTGAAAGAAGCTCGATGGCTTGAGGAAATTCTTGAGCGCTGTTACGTGAGCCAAGAACGGTAAGTTCTTTCTTCGTGATTAGGAAAGTCGGAATGGGAACGTCACCAATTGGATAGCCAACTAGAGAAATTCGTCCTGCGTAGGCAACATAATCAATCGCGTTTTTAACGGCAACCGCAGCTCCTGCTGCTTCAATGACGACATCCGCCATAGTGCCATGGGTAATTTTTGAAATTTCTTCGACTGCATCTACTTTGGTTGGGTTGATTAAATGAGTAATGCCCATTTTTCCGGCAAGATCGAGTCGCTCTTGAGTTGGGTCGACAAGGATTGGCGTGGCACCAAGACCTTTTGCAGCTAGTGCGGCAAGTAGCCCGATCGTTCCTGCGCCAGTGATTACGACATTTTCGCCCGCTTTCACTTGAGCTCGATTGAGACCGTGGAGAGAAATAGTCAAAGGTTCAACTAACGCAGCTTGCTCCCAAGTCATATTGTCAGGAACTAGGTGCACCAGATGGGAAGGGTGGGAGAAATACTCCACCATACCGCCATCAATGTGAACGCCACTTACAGTTAAATTTTCACAGCAATTAGTTCGCTGCATCTTGCAAGTCCGGCAAGTACCGCAGTAGACGTAAGGCTCTGCGACGACTCGATCACCAGGCTTTACATGTGTGATGCCCGCTGGTACAGAGACGACTTCACCAGCAAGTTCATGACCGATAATTCGTGGATAACTAACCAGTGGGCTTGTTCCTTTGTAGGCTGAGATATCTGAACCACAAATACCCGCAGCTTCTAGACGAATGACCACTTTGCTTGGGTCATCTTGGCGAGGCACATCGACGATTGCAATTTCTTCCGGTTTGGTTAAAAGTACAGCTTTCATAATGTTATCGTCTCCTTTTTATTTGTTTTCTTGAGGCAAGTAATCACCGTAGTGAAAGATAAAAGCGCTATGGCGGGCATGAATTAAGTGAAAGCGCATGGCTTCCTCGGCTTTTTCTGGATTCTTTTTGAGCATCGCATCGATAATAGCCAAGTGCTCTTCCTGGGTGTGCTCCATTCGGTGAGGGGTTTGCAAGGTCAAGATTCGCAGCCGATCATTTTGAGAAGATAAGGTCGCCATAAGCTGCACAAGATAGCTGTTTTGGCTCGCTCGCAAAAAGAAATCATGAAAATCTCGGTCTAGCTCAATCAGTGCAGTGCTATCATTACAATCTACATCCAGAAATCTCTGCTTAAGCTCTAAAAGTGCGGTTTCCGAAACCTTCAGAGTCAGCGCACGACAAAGAATAGGCTCGAAGATCTCGCGAACTTGATAGATATCATGAATCATTTTTGGCGTAATCTCAGACACCAGGACGCCACGCTTTGGCAAAATGCTTACGAGCTGTTCTTGCTCTAGACGATTTAGAGCCTCTCTGATTGGAGTTCGACTGACTCCCAATTTTTCTCCGAGTTCTTTTTCACTCAGCAAAGTACCCGGCAAAATAGTGCAGTCTGTAATCTGTTTGCGAAGTAGTCGATAGGCAAACTCCTTCAGACTTTCTTTTGTTTCCATATACACCCCCAAAAGAATAAATTATCTTGGATACATCTAGTATACAAGTTAAGTATTCGTGCTCAATAGTAGAATTCCTTCTAAGAAATCAGAAAATTTAAACTAATATCTGATTTCCAAAATGGCAGATTTTGTCACGGTAAGATATACTAAATCTAGTAAAGCTATTCGATTAACTAATTGGAGGTTTAAGCATGAATCGAACCATTGCAGTGATTGGTACATTATTTTTAGATTGCAAAGGATTTGCACCAGCGAACTATGATCCAGCAGGGCGAAATATCGGGACTGTCCATTTTCAAGCTGGTGGGGTGGGACGTAATGTGGCTGAAAATTTACATTCTTTAGGTGCGAAAAATTTTCTCATATCGACAATTGATAAAGGGGGCCCCGGCGAAGAGCTGTGCAATCAGTTCTTAGAGCTTGGAATGACTCATGAATATTTGCAGCCAGTCGCCGAAGGTGGAATGGGGATCTGGCTTGCCATTCTCGGAAAAAATGGCGAACTTTTTGGCTCGGTTTCAAATCTACCCAATCTTAAACTGCTAGAAGCTCATTGGCTAAATATTTCCGGCTCTGTCATGAATCGCGTGGGGCATGTCGCCCTTGAAATGGATCTGACACTTGAGATTACGCGTTCTGTCTTGCAACAGGCAAAGCAGAAAAAGTGCAAAGTCTATGGTTTGCCGGGCAACTTATCGATTATTCAAGAAGATCCGTCTGTGCTGAGTCAGCTTGATCTTTTTATTTGTAATGAAGTGGAAGGCGCAAAGCTCTTCGGTATGCCAGAGAGCTGGGGAAGCCTAAACGATCTCCTCCCATGGATTGAGGAGACTTGCAAAAAAGAAAAGCTGCAGAGTTTAGTAATTACTTTGGGAGAGCAAGGGGCGATTTGGTGGGATGGCAAAAAAGCCGGCGCTAAAGGGGCTTTTAAAGTAGTGCCTGTCGACTCTAGCGGAGCGGGCGA
>JAGOZY010000147.1 GCA_018058445.1 Negativicutes bacterium
TTTTGGATTTCGGCCTTCCCAAGGCCGAGTGCCGATCTATCCTTCGGTGGATGTCTTCACGCAACAACTAGGTTATGAAGGACCGATGGGGAGAACTGTGGAAGATCTGGCTATGCTACTTTCGGTTCAAGCTGGCTGGGATGCTCGCACACCTCTAGCAATTTACGAAGATCCAGCCCAATTTACAAAGCCCCTCCAGATGGAGTTAAAAGGTAAAAAAATTGGCTGGCTAGGCGACTGGGAAGGCTATCTGGCGATGGAAGATGGTATTCTTGATCTTTGTCACCAAGCCCTTAGCACACTAGGCAGTCAAGGCTGTGAGATCGAGCACACCCGCCCAGACTACTCGCCTTACAAAATCTGGGACACTTGGCTCGTTTTGCGTCAGTTCCAGTCAGCTACTAACTTGCGACCTCTTTATGATCAACCTGCCAAACGTGAACTTCTTAAACAGGAGGTGATCTGGGAAGTTGAAAACGGACTGCGCCGTTCCAATCAAGAAATCGGCCAAGCAATGAATGATCGAACCGCTCTTTATCAAGCGTCACTGAGTCTTTTTGAAAAATATGATTATCTCGCCGTACCATCCGCTCAATGCTTCCCCTTTGATGTGGAGACCCACTGGCCGAAAGAAGTTGCCGGACGTCCGATGGACACCTATCATCGGTGGATGGAGATCGTCATTTTTGCCAGTCTCCTCGGTTGCCCTGTGATCAGTGTACCTGTTGGATTTAGTAAAGAAGGACTCCCGATGGGAATGCAGATTATTGGAAGACCCCACCAAGATCTATCGGTACTTCAAATTGCCTACGAATATGACCAAATCTCCCAATGGGGGGAGAAGCACAAATCACCATTCGGAGTATAAGTTCGAAGAAAAAGCCCTTTCTCGCACTGAGAAAGGGCTTTTTCTTGTAGAAACAGGTTGCCATCAGGTAAAATAGAAGAGAAAGAATAGACACTATAGGAGGCACTATGGCCCACTCTTTAAAAGATAAACTCGTCATCGGCATTTCATCTCGCTCATTGTTTGATCTGGCCGAAGAAAATAAGGTCTACGAAAAAGACGGTTTGGAAGCTTATGTGGAGTATCAAAGAAATCACGAATCTCAGCCATTACAGCCCGGAGCGGCATTTGGCCTTGTAAAAAATCTACTGACAATTAATCAACTTCTCGGTGAAGAAGCCGTAGAAGTTGTGATTATGTCACGTAATAGCGCTGAAACCAGCCTGCGTATTTGGGATGCAATCACGGCTCACAAACTAGCGATTAGCCGAGCTGCTTTTGCAGGCGGAGCACCACTCGCAGACTATTTAAAGCCATTTTCAGTCGACCTATTCCTTTCAGCTGATAAAGAAGATGTCCAAGCGGCTCTTCAAGGAAAAACGGCGGCTGCGCGAATTGAAACAGTTCATTCGTCAACCCAGGCTTCGGAAAATGACGATACCGTACGAATTGCCTTTGATGGGGATTGTGTCCTGTTCTCAGATGAAGCTGAGCAGGTCTATGAATCCGGCGGCTTAGAAGAATTCAAAAAAGAAGAACAAGAAAAAGCTCATATTCCATTAGAGGCAGGGCCTTTCGCATCTTTTGCTAAAAAACTCTCGAAGCTACAAAAAAAGATTCGCGACTTAGGGATAGCACCATCACCGATTCGTACAGCTTTTGTTACTGCCCGCAATGCCCCCGCCCATGAAAGAGTTCTCCACACTTTTCAAGAGTGGGACTTGTGGCTTGATGAATCCTTTTTCCTCGGAGGTCTTCCCAAAGGGCCTGTCTTAGCCGCTTTTGGTGCCCAAATATTCTTTGATGATCAAGAAATTCATCTGAATAGTGCAGAAAGTCACGGAATTTTAGGAGCGCAAGTTCCTCGTGAAGTGAAGAAGAAAGAATAAGAGTAAAAAGGAGTGCCCTATGCGAAAATACACTGGCTTATTAGCCATTTTGCTGACCGGTGGACTGATTAGCTGGATACTGCACCAATATAACATTCCCTGGGAAGGCGGACTTTTAGGTGCGGTTTTAGCAGCGATTATCGGTGCTGGAATGCAGGACTACTGGGAGCAGGATCGTAAAAAGCGAGAAGAACAGGAGCAACGGAAACGTCGATACCGTCTGATCAAAGCGTTAGAGACGGAGCTCCGAGCCATTCAGATTACCCTCGAATCCGATTGCGCAACAGGCGGCTGGCTAAATCCGGGTGAACCTTATTTGGGCGAATTGGCATTTGAAGAAAATTACTTTACGGTCTTTGAACGTAGCGCAGGAAGACTGGAACTTTTACCAGATGACACGATCATCAAAGTCGTTCATGCCTATCAAGCGATAAAACACCTGCAGGACCAGGGGCGGATTTTTTCAAGTAATTCATTAAGGCTGTTATCTTGGTGTGAAAAAAAGCAGGAACAAACCAGTCTGTTTTTCGACTTTAGCCGCCTACTTGGAATGGCAGACACCGATGGAGATATTGAGCTAGAGGACAAAGTACGAGAAATGGAATCTTTCCGAATTCACCTCATCGATACCCATGGGGAAGAAGCGAAAAAATCTGTGAAAGCCGCCCTTCAAGCCCTTGAGTATTCACGTTAACATAACGAAAAAGAGCCCCCTTAACTACGTAAGGGGCTCTTTTTTTCATTTATTACTCTGAAATCTAGCCAAAATAGCTAAGCGACGATCTCGATTTGATTATTTTCTGGATCAAGGACACAACTTTCATAGTGTCCATCCCCAGTGACTCGGGGGCCGCTAATGACAGAAAATCCATCGTTTTTTAGTAAGAGGGTTAGTTCATCCACTTTTTCTTTACTGCCGACACTAAAAGCAAAATGAATATAACCGCTATCTGTCACAGACTTATCTCGCATTAGGATATTCGGTCGGGTCATAATTTCCAGTTGACTGCCATCACCGAAACTTAGAAAATAAGTCTTTAAGCCGGTTTTGGGGTTGTGGTAAAGCGAGTTTGACTCTGCACCAAAATATTTTTGATAAAAATCTTTTATCCCCTCAAGATCATTAACGTAAAGAGCAATATGACTAATTTTCATGGCTTACCTCCTCAAATTATAGGTGCTGGGTGCTTACTCTCTAAGGGCAATCTTTTTCTCCCGTTTTACAAGTAAGTATTTCAGCAAGGGCGCAACGACAGTTAAAAGGAAGAGAACTCGGAAGAATTGATAGGCAAGAACAAAAGCGACATCTTCCTGAAGGCCCATCGCAGTGATACTCATCTCAGCCAGTCCCCCTGGCGCTGTAGCAAGAAAAGCGGAGACCAAAGAAACTGGTTGCAGCAGACTAATCATCTCGGCAAAGAGAAAGGAAAATAGCAGCAGTACGGCGACTCCCATCAAAGAGTAGCGTGAGAGCTGTTTCCAATTGGGCAGAGGAACAGGACGGATACGCACGCCGATGCTGATTCCCACACAAAGTTGACCCAGAGCACTTATGTACGAGGGAAGCCGTGGTGGTTCATAGCCCATGGTGATTAAGAACGCCGTAGAAAGTACCGCCCCAAACAGATAAGGACTTGGCATACGCAAGATCGTTGCTAAAAAGATCATTACCGGAACGCCCAAAAGAAAGTAAGGCCAATGATCGGTCAAAGTAGCTGTATAAGAAAAATTGGCTGCCGAAGTGGTGCCATCGGAAAATCCGTGAATCGCCAGAAAAGGAACAACAAATACAGTTGCCAAAAGACGAGTCGTCTGCATGAATGTAACGATATTTAAGTCTACCTTAGGGATATCATCACACAAGACTGCCATTTGCTGAATGCCCCCGGGCAGGCTTCCCATGATTGTACTAATCAGCTCCGTACCAATCATTCGATGGGTGATGTAAGCCGTCACGATGCTGACACCGATTGTTAAAGTCGTGACAACCAGCATAAACGGAAGCTGATTAAAAATTAGTTCGCTACTTTCCGGTGTAAAAAAGCAGCCCATACTATAACCAACTACGAGCAGCCCCAAATTACGAAGCGATAACGACCAAGACACATTTCGCTTTGCGACCCTTTGCCAAAGCAAAGTTGCAAAAAGCGGACCTAACGTCCATGGAATAGGTGTCTTCAATAAATAAAAACAATACCCACCCACAAGCGAAATGAGAAAAGTTTCCCCCATGAAAAGCCATTTCTTTTGTGTATCAGACATTCTTGATTAGCCTCTTTCCAGATGGTTTTTATATCATTATCGAACCCGCAGAGCAGCCTTTGCAATCTCTGCGTTTTGTTGTTTTGTGATGACCCAAAGTCGCCAAGATAAGCCAATTGC
>JAGOZY010000148.1 GCA_018058445.1 Negativicutes bacterium
CATCCCCCCATTGATAAACATAGTACTGGCGGAGTCGCAGACACAACAACTCTTTTATTGATTCCTTTAGTGGCTGCCTGTGGAATTACGGTAGCCAAGATGTCTGGTCGTGGCTTAGGTTTTACCGGTGGTACCCTCGATAAAGTTGATACAATCCCGGGCTTTCGCTCTATCCTTTCAGAGGAAGACTTTTACGCCCAATTGAAAAATCATCAACTTGCCTTAACGGGTCAATCCGCTGACTTAGCACCAGCTGACGGAAAAATTTATGCCCTACGCGACGCCAGTGGAACTGTCGAAAGCCTTCCGCTAATTGCGTCTTCGGTCATGTCAAAAAAACTGGCCGCTGGTTGTCCGGCGTTAGTGTTGGATATTAAAACTGGCTCTGGCGGCTTTATGAAGAATCCGCAAGAAGCCAAAACTCTCGCTGACCTCATGGTGCATATCGGGCAATCTGCCGGGCGAAAAGTAGTCGCATGTCTAACTAGTATGGAACAACCCTTAGGAAATCATATTGGAAATACTTTGGAAGTAGAAGAGGCGATCCTTTTGTTGAAGAATGCCAACCTCACTTCTGATCTTGCGCGAGTAACCATTGCACTGGCTGCCGAAATGATTTTATTAGGTGGTGTAGTAAGCTCTTTAAGAGAAGCTCACGAACTTGTCAGGAAGGTCTGGTTAAATAAACAAGCCCTTGAAAAAATGCGTGAATGGATCACTTTGCAAGGAGGAAACTCCGACATTATTGATTTGCCCCTAAAACTACCACAGGCGACTTTTCAAGAGACTCTACGTAGTTCAAGTGACGGCTTCGTCGTAAAATTCGATACGGAAGGTCTGGGTATTTTGGCTCGTGATCTAGGAGCTGGGCGTCTCTTTAAAGAAGATTCCATTGACCCGACAGCCGGACTGATACTCCGAAAGCGACTGGGTGATTCTATCGCAATAGGCGAACCTTGGCTAACAGCTCAGAACTCTTCCCGTTTACCTTCTGATTTGATGGAAAGAGCTCAAAAATTGATTCAGATCTCAACTTCGCCATCGCCTATTCCCCGGTTATTTATTGGACGAATCAGTAGTTCTTCTTTCCACCCAAGTCCGATAAATAAAAATACTTGTTTGACAGACCTTAGTACTTAGCTAAGTAAAATACCTACTGATTAAATTAGGAGGAATGAACATGAAGTTTTTCTTAGATACTGCAAACCTTGAAGAAATCACAGAAGCTGTCACTTTAGGTGTGGTTAGTGGAGTCACCACAAACCCAAGTTTAGTCGCAAAAGAAGGAAAAATCTCCTTCACAGAACTTCTACAGCAAGTGACCCAGCAAGTTTCTGGCCCAGTCAGTGCCGAAGTCATCGCTCTGACAGCCCCAGAAATGATTCTAGAAGCTCGTGAACTCGCCAAAATCGCCCCTAACATCGTCATCAAAATTCCGATCCTTCCAGAGGGACTCAAGGCGGTTTCGGTCTTGGCAAAGGAAGGAATCAAAACGAATGTCACTCTTGTTTTTTCGGCTCCGCAAGCTTTAATGGCCGCACGGGCTGGCGCAACCTACGTGAGTCCCTTTATTGGGCGTTTAGAGGATCAGGGAGAAAGCGGAATTGAGCTCGTGGCAGATATTGCTGAAATTTTTGCAATCCATGATATTCCAACTGAAATTATTGCAGCCAGTATACGAAATGCAAGTCATGTGACTCAAGCCGCTAAAGCCGGAGCTCATATCGCCACTCTGCCTTATAAAATTCTCCAGGAGCTCACTCACCATCCGTTGACAGACGCCGGAATCGAGCGCTTTTTAGCTGATTGGAACTCTATCTCGTCTAAATAATATCTACGCTACTAAAAAAAGAACCGAACAAATGTTCGGTTCTTTTTTTCTCAATTACATTTGCATTCACTCAAAAGATTTAATCTGATGACTTGCCACTTTTTCATTATTTGAGTCGAAAACAATCTCCCCACAAATCTTCTCACCTCTGAGAACCTGTGGAAACCAAAAAATATCATCATCCCACATACTGTGATAGGGAACATCCTTCGTCGAAAACCATTTCGGGCACATTTCATCTGTTTCAATAGGAGTCTTTTGCCATTTTTTAATAAGAAATATTTCTACTGGGTGATCTAGCTCTGGGCTTGCTGGAAAAACAAACTCTAGCCGTCCGACCCAAATTAAATCTTTTTCATCAGCAAGTAGGCCTGATTCTTCTTGAAGCTCTCGTAATGCAGCAGAAGAGACTGTTTCATCGGGCTGAATTTTCCCACCAAATCCATTCCATTTTCCTTTGCCAAATCCTGTTTTCTTATAGCCTAGCAGAATGCGCTCAATCGAATCTCCTAGAACCGGAAAAACCAGTGTAGTGGGTAGCATTTTGACGACTCCTTTACTTAGACCATCAGGCATTTTTTATAATTCCAGTGTATGCTATTTTTATAGTAAAAACCAGAGGCAGATCTCCACTCAAGAGATCTGCCTCGGGGTTTTTAAAATGCTGGGACAATAGCACCCTGATATTTTTCTTCGATGAACTTCCTTACTTCAGGAGACTGGAGGGCGGCAATCAATTTTTTGATTTCGGGACGGCTTTCATCTCCAGTTCGAATCACAAGAATATTTGCGTAGGGTGAGTCCTTGGGTTCCATAAAAAGCGCATCTTTGGTTGGGTTTAGCTTCGCTTCCAACGCAAAATTCGTATTGATGACTGCTGCTGCAACATCATCTAAAGAACGCGGTAATTGAGGGGCTTCAATTTCCACTATTTTGAGATTTTTAGGATTATCTACGATATCGCGAGGTGTTGCATTCACTCCGACGCCTTCTTTGAGTTTGAGTAACCCGGCTCGCTCCAGAACCATCAAAGCACGCCCACCGTTCGAAGGATCATTGGGGATGGGAATCGTACTTCCGCTTTCGATGTCCGATAGGCTTTTTAGTTTTCTTGAATAGACTCCCATCGGTTCAATATGAATCGCGGCAACGCTTGATAATTTGAGCCCTCTGTCTGCTACAAACTTATCTAAGTAAGGCTTATGTTGGAAGAAATTTGCATCCACTTCTTTATCAGACGTTGCAAGATTTGGCTTTACATAGTCGGTAAATTCTATAATCTGTAATTCAATGCCATCTTTAGCTAATAGTGGCTTTACTATGTTTAAAATTTCTGCATGCGGGACTGGGGTCGCTGCTACTTTGAGAACTGTAGCTTTCCCACTACTTTTAGGAGCCTCTTTAGCGTCACCACCACACCCTGCTATTGCAATTCCAAGTAAAGCGATTACAAGTAATCCTACTAATTTATTTCGCATCTGATGAACCTCCTCTTATCTTATTATTTTTACTGAACTAAAATACTGGTATAATCGTTCCACTGAAAGTAGTTTCGATAAATTTTCGACTTTCTGGAGACTTTAATGCAGCAATTAATTTTTGAATTTCAGGTCGATTTTCGTCACCAGTTCGTACGACGAGAACATTCACATAGGGAGATGTACTTTGTTCGGAAAAAATTGCATCTTGAGTTGGTTTAAGGCCCGCCTGAACTGCGTAGTTTGTATTGATGACCGCCGCTCCTACATCGTCAAGTGAGCGTGGGAGTTGAGGAGCTTCAATTTCTTTGATTTTTATATTCTTAGGATTCTCAACAATATCCCGGGCTGTAGCTTGTAATCCTGCGCCTTCGCGTAATTTAATTAATCCAGCTTGCTCTAAAACTAACAGCGCTCTTCCCCCATTCGTTGGGTCATTAGGAATCGCAATGATCGCTCCCGCCGGGAGATCCGCTAGGTTTTTTACTTGTTTGGAATAGACCCTAAGGGGAGCTAAATAGAGATCCGCCACAGCAGATAACTTCAATCCTCGATCGGCAACAAACTTATCGAGATATGGTTTGTGCTGAAATAAATTCGCATCCACTTCTTTATCAGATAATGCAAGATTTGGTTTAATATAATCGCTCATTTCGACAATTTGAAGTTCGACTCCCTCTTTCGCCAATGCTGGTTTTAGATGGCTTAGGATCTCACCAGAAGGGGTGCTGCTCGCCGCAACCTTCACAACAGTCTTCTTTCCTCCGTCTTTAGTGGTATCTGTGCCACCACCACATCCTGTGAGTAATAGCCCAATCATGAGCAACGAGGTCAACCAAATTCCTGTTTTTTTCATTTTTTTCTCCTTTTATGAAGCTAAAAAGCCTCTTATTCCAACTGCTTCTCCGTTCCATCTTGTTAGGTCAAATAAAAAACGCCCT
>JAGOZY010000149.1 GCA_018058445.1 Negativicutes bacterium
AAGTAATGCTGCAAATTGCACCCATACTTACCCTCTTATTATATCATTTTTCTCTAGGATTTACTGGTAGATCGTCATAGTTCACAGTAAATTCACTGTTTTTAGCAGCCGATTTGTAAGCGATATGAATTAATTTTTCCGCTGCCAATCCATCCAAAAAGGTCGGCCGCAGTGGCCAAGACTTCTGTCCTCCAACAAAAGCGGCAAAATCACACAAAGCGGCTCTATGGCCGTTAAGAATTAAGCTAGACGCTTCTTTTTCTTTTGGATAATAGAGACAATCTTGCTGGTCAACCACCTTTCTCACTGATGTTTGATTTTCAGCCAGATCATAATGAGTAATGAGAAAGGGCGTGCTACTGGAAATTTTAAGATGACCCTTTGTACCATAGACAGTTAATTCCATGGCATCCTCAGACTCCGCGTAGATTCTTGAGACGGCGATTTCACCGGATATTCCGTTCACTTGCTTTAAAGACACATTTGCGGTTTCATCCACAAAACTGCGATCTTTAAAAAAAATTCCCGTCTGAGCCTGAAGTGAGTGAACCGGGCCAAAGATGAAATGAACTAAATCGGCAAGATGAACTCCTAAATCAAGTAGCGCACCACCGCCACTATTTTCCAGAGTTCGCCAAGTTCCCTTCTTAGCCTCACTTAAATAACTTTTGTGGTAAAGCTGAGTACGGAAATGAATAATGTCGCCAATTAGTTTCTCGCTGAGTAATTTTTTGATTTCTTGAACGGCTGGTAAATAGCGAAATACAAGAGGGACGCCATGTGGAAGTCCTAATTCACAAGCAAGCCTCGTTAGCGCAAGAGTCTCTTCATATGATTTTCCAATTGGCTTCTCACAGTAGAGTCCTTTGCCGGCCTCAAGAATCTGAGTCCCTACTTCGTAATGATTTTCGTTGGGTGTACAGAGACTGACAAATTTGATCTCCGAATTTCCAAGAACTTCATGCAGAGAAGACGATTTTTCAATCGCCGGAAAATCAAGTTCTTGATTTTCTTTACGCGTGACAATTGCCGCCAGTGACAGTAAATTTTTACTTTCCGGTAGAAAGTCCGCTTCATAAGCCGCTCTCGCATGAATCTTTCCGATTCCACCATATCCAATGATAGCAAATTTTATTTTTTCATTCATTTTATTGCTCCTTATCTTCTTACTATAAGTCGCTTATTTCATCGAGTTAGCAGGCTTTTTAGCTTTCTTCCTTTAATCCCTGCAAAAGAATAATTTTTATCTTTTACCAATTCGGAGATTACATTGATTTCTCCTTTTTCCATTCTGATTGATTTACTTTTCTTTTGAGCGAAATCGAATTACCATTCATTTTTAGCCAAATTCTTATTTTTCTTTGCTCAATCAATATTCATGAGATACTTCTTAGAATTCCAAAAATTATTCATTTAAAAGCAAATAATTAAATACTTATTGCAAATGATTGTTGATTCATGGTTTAATTAAAGTACAAATTGGTACGTACCACATTTTTGACTCTGAGGAGTGTAAGATGATACATCAAACATTTAGACCAATCGAAAAAGAAAGTAAAACTCCCCTTTATCTTCAATTGTCTGAATCTCTGCTTTCAATGATAAAAAGCGGACAACCTGGCGATAAATTACCGACTGAGCGCGCTTTAGCTGAAACTTATCAGGTGAGTCGTGCAACGGTCAGACAAGCCATTTTAGATTTGGAGATGGACGGTCATCTCCAGCGTTTTCATGGACGAGGGACTTTTATTGCTCCCCAGACAATCAACCAGCAACTAGTAAAATTTTACAGTTTTACCAGCGAAATGAAAGAATTAGGTAAAGTTCCTACATCAGAAGTCATTTCATTTGAAATTTCTCCTTGCAACCAAAAAATTGCCAATAAAATGTCACTTCCACTCAGCGAGAAAGTATACCGTATTGTAAGATTGCGATTAGCAGACTCAGTTCCTATGATGATCGATACGACTTATCTCCCACTCGCTCGCTTTCAAAATTTGAAACAAAGCGAAGTTGAGAAAAGACCTTTATACGATATTTTGACGGAGGATTATAATGCGATTCTCTCCCACGCGAAGGAGCGCTTTTGCCCTGTACCGACGAATTCCTGGGAATCTCAGTTACTTAAAGTGGACAGAGAAGTTCCAAGTTTAAAAATTGAACGGTTTACTTGGGATAATGACGAACTTCTCGAATATACGATTAGTATTGCTCGTGGCGATCAATTTCAGTATGAGGTATTACTTAAATCATAATAGTAGGAGGTTTTACCCATGGAATTACTTTTCGGGAAAACGATCGAAGACTGGAAACTACTAGGCGCTGGCTATACAGCTAAGGAGATTCGCCAGCAACCCATCCTTTGGCTCGAAACTCTACAAATTTTAGAAGTAAACAAAGAGCTTTTAGAGCCGGTCAGAAAGTTCTTAGCTGATCACCCGAGCGCACGAATTATTTTAAGTGGAGCCGGAAGTTCGGCCTACATTGGGGAAGTCGCTGCACCGCTCCTGCGAAAGAAAACGAAGCGCCGAGTCGAAGCAATTCCGACAACGGACATTGTCCCTTCGCCTAAAGAGTATTTTGAAGGCGATCAGCCAACTCTCCTCGTCTCGTTTGCTCGCTCCGGTAACAGTCCGGAAAGTCTTGCTACCTATGATTTAGCGAATCAGGAAATCACTACGATTCACCATCTAGTCATTACCTGTAATTCCGATGGTGCACTGGCTCAAAAAACAACGAATCAAGCGAATGCAAATGTCCTATTAATGCCTGTGGCGTCAAACGATCAGGGATTTGCGATGACAGGTAGCTTTAGTTGTATGCTGCTTGCTGTACTGCTTTTCTTTGAAGCTGATCTCGTATCAAAAAAAGATGAGCTTAAGAAAATTAGCCTAGCAGGGGCAGAGATTTTGGAGAAAAACTGGAATCGAGCTTCCACTCTTGTCCAACAAGATTTTTCTCGCATCGTTGTTTTAGGCTCCGCCACTTTCCATGGACTTGCAAAAGAAGGAGCTTTAAAGTGCCTCGAGTTAGCAAGTGGTAAACGAGTTGCAATGGCAGAATCTACGATGGGCTTTCGACATGGCCCGAAATCAATTATTGCCGATGGTACTGTAATTATTCAACTACTATCGGATGACCCTCATACGCGTCGGTATGAATTTGATCTATTAAATGAATTGCAACATGATCAGGGAAAGAAAATACTTATCGGACTTGACTCTAAAAATGACAGCAAGGTCGCTAGTCGAGTAGATCAGCTCTGGTTTGGCGGCGGTGACTCCTCTTCTGAACTGAGCCGAGTACTTCTCTATCTACTGCAACTTCAACTCTTTTCACTCTTTCTTTCGATTCATCTAGCTATTGAACCGGATAACCCACGTCCTGATGGTACGGTAAATCGAGTCGTCCAAGGGGTCACGATCCATACTTTTACTTGATATTGAAAGGGGAGCATTCAGATGCCAAATATTTTACTGACTCGTATTGATAATCGACTCATCCATGGACAAGTCGGAATGACTTGGACCAACAGTATCGGCGCAAACTTGGTATTAGTTGCCAATGATCAGGTCGCTGAGGACACGGTGCAACAAAATCTCATGGATATGGCAGTCCCACCAACTGTGGATACTCGCTATTTTACTCTACAAAAAACAATTGATATTATTGGCCGAGCCGCAGAGGATCAGCTCATCTTCATCGTGGTAAAAACGCCACAAGATGCTCTCACTCTCGTTGAGGGCGGCGTGCCTATTAAAAAAATTAATATCGGCAACTTGCACTATAGTGAAGGAAAAACTCAAATCACGAATACGGTCTCTATTGATGACGAGGATCGAAAATCCTTCAAAAAACTGATGGAGCATGGGGTACAACTTGAAATTCGCGGAGTTCCTACTGAATCAGCAACAGATATCAATAAGTATCTTTAAAATAATTTCTAAAGGAGGTTACTTATATGGGTGAAGCTTTGTTAGTCGCCGCTTGGGCTGGACTTTGCGGAGTGGATATGTTCAATGGTATTTTCCATATCCATCGTCCCTTGGTCGTCGGTACGGTTGTCGGTCTCATTATGGGAAACTTGGAAGTGGGCTTGCTCACTGGTGCAGCTATCGAACTCGTCTTCTTGGGAATGGCTCCCCTCGCCGGGGCACAGCCACCCAATCCAATCATTGCAGGTATTGTAGGTACCGCTTTTGCGATCAAGAGCGGTCTGGCACCAGAAGCTGCTGTCGGT
>JAGOZY010000150.1 GCA_018058445.1 Negativicutes bacterium
ACGCTACCTTTATAAGCGGGTTTGGAGTAAAGCAAGAGCGCCCAAGCTGGCTTGCGTAATGACGATACATCCAGGAAGTGCTGATCCGAACAGTATGGATCTGACCACCATGTTGATTGCCAATGCAATCAACGAAATGGGCTACGATGGTTTTCTGGGCGTTAATCTAACAAGTAAGCTACAGAAAAAACGGAAAATCAGCGCTAGCGATTTTTCGGAGGAGAACGACTCGGCTATCCTCGAAGCACTTAATGAAGAAAACGTAGAAAAAATAATTGTTGCTGTAGGATCAAGCATCAAGACGAACAAAGAAGTGAACGCCCAACTGAAAAGTATGATAGCCCAGCTATCTGAAGAGCGGCAAAAGATGGTGGAGGTGTTGGTTGGACCCGATGGACCGGTTCATCCGTTGACTCCGATCGCTCGCGGGGTTGGTGGGTGGAGGATGGCAAAGTTAAAGATGTAACGGTCAAAAAGGAAGCTCTGGGAGTCCTGTAAGCACTCCCTCAATTTGTTCATTCGTAAACGGTACCGGGAGTGCTAAAAGTAACTGTATTTTAACTGACTGTTACATCCTGCATTCCCGGAAAAGTCGTAAGTAGGTAGGATAAACCCTTGATATCATTGTTTTTTGGGCTAGTTAGGGGTTGGTGGGAATCCAGGTTGTATCAATCAATCTAGATTTTGACTTCTTGGCATGTGAATTGAGCTGTAATTTCATATATAATGGGAGTGTAATGATTGTTCGTATATAACTATATCCAGGTTGGAGGTAAAGACATGATTAATGAACTCGTTCACCAGAGTATTATTAACTATAGAACTAATGCATGGTTAGCTGGCTTGGCCGTAGATTCAGGTGAGTTGACCAACCAAGAAATTAATTCCTACATAGTATTCATTTTAGTCGCTCTAGAGAAAAGAAATAAAGAAGTAGCTCCCGGGGTTCCCATTTCTCGAAAGGTAAAAAAATCAGATGAATATTTGAAGATTGAATCTCAGCTAGAAATAGAAGACAACCTTGAAGACGATATAGACACTCAGTTAAAAAATTTGATTCGTACGTCAACTAATCATTTTCAAAGTTTAAATACGAGAATGAAAGCCGAAACTAAAAAAAGAAGGGACGAAATGGAAGGATCCCCTAAATCAATTCGCTTCACTAAAACTGTTGAAGTGTATGACTTCCAAAAAGAGTATGACGTTCTGATGGGAATAAAGGGGATGGGAAAATCCTCGTTAAAAACCACCTACAATAAAATCCTACAAAATCACTTGAAAAATATTAGTTTTAAATCATACCAAGAATTTGTTGTTTTTCTGAGGCAAGCCGCTGAACAGTATGAAGACGAAGATTTAAAATACATATCCTCGTATTTGATTGAGAAAAATTTAAATTTTGAAACCCTGAAACTAATGTGCACAATTTATCACCGTAGTAAAGAGAACTTTGATGCGCTGGAGGCTACCTCATTGGTTCTTGATATTTTCCTGTTGCTCCGTCTGCTGCCTATGATACCTGTAAGGGAAAGGATATTAGAACAGATAGAGCATAAAAATAAAGAAGGATTAATGGAATTGCACGTTGCGATAAAAAATTCTTTATATTTTTATAATGCAGTCATTGCTGATGTAATGAATAAGATGAAGCATCTACCGGATGCTAAAGCTGATGAAAAAGATATTGAAATATTTAAAAATTATTTTCATTTTGAATCACTGTCTAATCAATATTCCCTGAGGAAAGATTTTACTGCGAGTGATTTTGCAGAAATTTTGGGCCGAATGGAAAGCCATAACCAATCTCATAATTCTTCGGTATAGCCAGTATGGGTTTTAATCTCAAATAGGATCAGAAAAATCCAATCCAGCTAATATGTTGTTCGTGAAGCCAGATAAAAATATCTGGCTTTTTTTTTATTCTCACTAAAGCCGATAAAAAAAGTGATGAGAGAAATCAACAATATTCTGAATGTTGTGGTGTTGTTGTCACTCAAAATGCCTAAGTTGTGGTTTTTAGTTATATATACATTTAATTTTAATGATTTATTTATATAAAATACGTAAATAGTACTTATATGAAATATTTTTATATACAGCGTTAAAAGAGCTGCGGATTTTATTTCAGAGTCAAATTGAACAGTTGAATCATATTATGATAATCGTAATTGGTTCGGTTAGTTACTAATCATACCAATGGTGAAGAGTGATCGCTCTAATTGCGTAGCTTTGGATACATGGATTGATTTGTTACTAAATAAAAATAAGCGAAAGAGTAGTTTTGTAATCGGTTTCAATGGATTGCAGACAAATAATATTGAAATTCGTCCTCGAATACCCGAAAAACCGACTTTCTTTCTAGGGAACAGTTTGGAAAATCAGCATAGAATAAGAAACATGAAAGACAAGGAATTGGTTAGGTCCTTAAAGCAGTAGAATAGGAAAATCGTTGTGGTTCCGGCATCTTGCCCAGGTTAAGATTTTAGATTGGGCTGACTTCGGACCTCGTGACACCTCGGTTACCAGCGAAACTACTTTAAGTGCTTATCCCAAGCCCTTTGACGTCATACTGTTCATTGAAAACTGAATAAAGCGGACAATTGATTTCGCGAGGGAGGAACACATTATGCCGAAAAAATTTTCAAAAAGTGAAATTAGGTTTTGGTTCGACTGCTGTAACAGAAATGAGATAGTGTCTATCGCCTGCAAAGCTTATTTTAGGAAATTTAGTGCACGTAGGTGGTATAGGTTATGAATAATACCGCAAATGCACCGGAATTCTCCGAAAATATGCTCCAGAACTTATTTCTTTTACCCCGCAATTTTAGCATTTCCTACGAAAGTGCAGAAGTGCATGCTTTGTTGCAAGCATCAAGGATATTCCGCAATCTTCATGAGTTAGAAATGGGTATACGCCCAATTCTGATTCAAATGGAAGACAGCGGTTTGCTTGTATCGGATGAATGGTTTGAAGAGGGGATGCTCTCGACAACGCAAGCAATTAATCAGGTTGCTAATGAAATTGGTGCATATATTCCTGTCAAAAAAAATTGTATTAAGGAAGAAGATATAGCCAGCTTTTTCGAAAAATATAATTTACCTGTACCCAAAGGGATGGGAGCGCTGCAACAGTATAGAGAAATTCACCCGTTATACAAATTGTTGCTAGCTTATAAGACAAAGACACAGTTCCATCAACAATGGGGGAATACATTGTTGGCAAAAGGCACACAATGTACGAAGGGTGTGCTCCTGAAAGGTCATTGGCAAAGCTATGCCAGCTATTCTGGTCGAATTTTTGCGAAACAACTACCCCTAACAGCACTCCCGAAAGAAATGCGCCCTTATTTTATTGCTCCTGATGGGTACAAAATCCTGTCACTTGATCTGAGTAACGCGGAACTGCGGTTTTTAGCCTATTTCTCAGATTGCCACGCCATGCTAGACCAATTCAATGACGGACAAGACATTCATCAATTGACTGGCGATTTGATTTCAATGAACTTGGGATCCAGTGAGGTCTGTGATACGGATAGAGCAAGGTCTTTTGGTAAAGTATACGCTTTTAGCATGCTTTATGGTGCTGGAGTAGGAAGGATTGCTAAAAATTTCCGAAAAATATTGTCCTCAGTGACAAGTGCGGATGTTTCACGGATTACCACTGCCTTTCAAAGTACCTACCCTGAGTTACAATTCTTCACTGACAAACAACAAAGAAGCGACAAATTACTGACACCGTTCGGCGAGATACGTCCTTTGGCTCAGTTTACCCCGACACAGAAACGAAATTTTAGCCTTCAATCAAGTGTTGCGGTGGCCATCAAGATTTTGATGATGGTTGCCAGTGAATATTTCAGGGTCGTTCATGTCGTGCACGATGAAATTTGGATTCACGCTCCTGCAACGGAGCAGCCTGAATCTGACCAGCTGAACAAAATGGTGATAGCTTATGAGAAACAGATACTGGAGCTTTTCCCGGGGTTTCCCATCAAAGGCTTAATTAATGTAGAAGAAATTGGAGGAACTAATCATGTTAAATAATGAAAATATCAAATTGAATGGTAATGCAATCCGACTGAGTAATTTTTCTCAAGGCGCGAAGGAAGGGATCAATCGTTTTCGGATATTGGATGCAAAACCTGACACCCTCGTAATCAAAAATGGTGAGATAAAAGATGTCATCGTCATGCAAA
>JAGOZY010000151.1 GCA_018058445.1 Negativicutes bacterium
CCCTTGCCAAAAAATCCAATGACCAAAGCACCAAGTACGCGAACAGTTCCTTCACTATTCATCAAAATTTGCATCCCCTGAGGACTCGAGATCGAAGCCGCCTGAGGAAAACACCGACAAGCCAAACGAGCCCAAATTGAAATCGAAAGCTCTTCTGGCCAAACCAAACGATTTTGAGTAATCGCTAGAACACTTTCAGCAACCGTGACCACATCATCGGGTCCAATCTCTACAGGCGAATATTCACGAATCGCATCAATTACGCGATCAGTAGTTACAAGAACTCTGGTTTTCACGGGAACACGAACAAGCTCAGTCATGATCTGCTCCTCCTTTTTCGGCAAAAGCTTTCTTGAGCTCTGCGGCTTGGATTTGGAAACGCTGCTTTTCGATCCGAATCGGATTGCGGCAAACCGTCTGCCAATATAAATCCACATTAAAATCTGGCATCTCTGCTAAAGCCTTTTCCAACGTTCCAGCCTCTGAAGTGATTTCAAGGACAAGCGTCAAATTTGCACCAGTCCGGCGAGGAATGATCACCGCTTCCCAATAGCCATCTTCTCGGGCATCTTCGCCAAAAACAGCTCTTCCAAAGACGCGAGCAGACTTATATTGTTCTTCTGGCAAAAGAATCCGCGGAAAAGCATCCACGATCGTTAAGTCGATGCCTGTCTCATTTTTTAGCGGAACTTTTACTGTAAACTGCGCAAAAGAATCAGATACCTCCGACACACTCCAAGCAGATTTAGCGGGCCAAGCAAATTCTACCTGCCCCTGGGCGGAAAGAATCCAGCGGACACCGACATAGATAACAATCACTGCTAACAAAGCAAAAAATAATTCACTCATTCCCAATTCACCTCATATTGTTATTTTCAAGTCACTTCGTTTTCCACTTCGCTGCCCAAGCCGGAAGGTCCTTATCATTTTGAAATGATTCTGCTAGTCTTTCAAAATATTCATCCGGAAGCCGTACCATCTTGCCACTCCCAGTAGTGAAGACATTCCTTGAGTACCCTTCGGATAAAACCGCTCCGTCAGATTCCCGTCGTACTTGATAGCCAAAGTCCATCTTTGCTCGATGACAATCTAATAGCACGCCATCAATCAAGAGCCAATCATCAAATCGCGCTGAAGCCATGTATTTACACTCGACTGAAACAATCGGGAAAACGATATCCTCAGCAATCAAATCTAAAAGTGAAATTCCAGCAGCACGTAGATACTCCACCCGTGCCATCTCGAACCAACGCAAGTAATTTGAATGGTGAGCAACCCCCATTAAATCAGTTTCCACAAATCGGACTTTCTCCCGCACCTGCATCATAACGGATCACTCTCCTACCCAATAAATTGTATAAAAACCGCCCCTGCGAAACAGAAGACGGTTTTTCTAAACCCTTATCAAATTTATATCATGGTGCGCCTGGCAGGAATCGAACCTGCGCTCCCGGCTCCGGAGGCCGATGCTCTATCCACTGAGCTACAGGCGCGAAGATCACTTGAAAAGTATACCATATTCACTAGGTGCTGTCTAGATTTAACCCATGAAATTAAAGGGGTAACGCACTTTTAACTCGTTTAAAAACGGGTAGCTGAATCTTAACAACCGTACCTGCCCCAACAACGCTCTGAAAGTGAATTTTTCCCTTATGCTCTCGCACCACTTGCATACAAACTGACACCCCAAGTCCAGTCCCATCTTTTTTTGTCGTAAAGAAAGGATCACCAATTTTATCAAGAATCTCCTGTGACATTCCAGCCCCATGATCGGTGATTTCGATATAAACCATATTTCGTTCTCGCCTGCCAGAAACCTTGACCTCGGTTTCGGGCTCCGAAGCTTCAATTGCATTTCGGATCAAGTTCATCCATAACTGGCGCAAATGATCCGGATTTCCAAAAACTTGGCCAATCCCTTTTAGATCCTCAGCCAAGATCACACCTTTAGCTGTCGCCCGCCCTTTTTCTAAAATGACAATCTCACCTAGCATCGAATCTAAATCCACCCAGCGAAACCTTTCAGGACCCAGCGAATCCTCAAACCACGTAAAGTCTTCTAGCAAATGACTCATACGATCAATTTCAGAAAAAACCGTTGTAAAGTAAACAGGAGGGAATTCCACTTTTTTTTGATTAAAGATTAACTGCAAAAAACCACGAAGCGACGCCAAAGGATTACGCAACTCGTGAATAAGTTCGAAAACCAACTTTTTCTGCTCTTCTGCCTCTTCTTTTTGCTCTTTATATATTTCTTGAATAATCGCCCAGCCAAATGCAACGAGCAATACCAAATACAAGCTCAACAGAGCCAGACTTTGCTTTCCAAGAAAAAAACTACCTGTAACACCGAAGAAAATACCACCAAAAAAAAGCAAAAATGTGCTCGTTTTTTTCATCATTTCACCCAGCTTTATTCAAAAATCAATCATCCGTGATAATTAATTATGCCATGGGAATCATTTTTTGCAAATAAAAAGCAACTATTCCAAGAGATATGAAAACAAAAAAGGGACTCAGCTAAAATTAGCTGAGTCCCTTTGAGCTCAGTGGTGGGCGATGACGAACTCGAATCGCCGACATCTTGCATGTGACGCAAGCGCTCTACCAGCTGAGCTAATCGCCCAAAGTGGTGACCCGTAGGGGAATCGAACCCCTGATCCCGCCGTGAAAGGGCGGTGTCTTAACCGCTTGACCAACGGGCCACATGGCTCCTCGAGTAGGACTCGAACCTACAACCCCTCGGTTAACAGCCGAGTGCTCTACCATTGAGCTATCGAGGAATGAAAGGTAATACGGTGTTTATCATAATAGATTTTTAGAGAAAGCGCAAGCCCTTTCACACATTTTTTTAAAATTATTTTTATTTAAGTTTTCCAGCCAGTACTTCTTTAACAAAATTCGGGAGTGCAAAAGCACCGGAATGTAACGCCTCGTTGTAGTACGAAAGCTTCCAATCGGCCGGCACCGAACGAGTAGCCACACTCGGATCATACTTCTTCGAACCAATCGTAAATGAATGACAACCGCCTGGATAGATCGGAATATAAGCTAAGTAACTCGTTGTAATTGGAAACTCAGCATCCTGGATATCTTTTGTCAGTCGACCCAGCAATTCGCGATGAAAGAAAGGCGACTCTGTCTGTTGGACAAAAAGTCCATCCTCTTTTAGCGCCTTATAAACATCTTTATAAAAAGCGCCAGCAAAAAGCCCTTCCCCAGGACCAATCGGATCGGAGCAATCCACAATAATCAAGTCATAAACGTTCTCAGATTCTTTAATATGCTTAAGTCCGTCGCCGATTGTGAGCGTAAAATTCGCAGGTGGGTGATTCAGCACTTTTGATATTTCTGGTAAGTGTTTTTTCGATTGCTCGACAACCACTCCGTCAATTTCAATCATATCTACCTTCTCAAGGTAGGTGTGTCGAAGCACTTCCCGTGCAGTCCCTCCATCACCGCCACCAATAATTAAAACTTTCTTCGGATCGGGATGAGCAAATAACGGAATATGAGAATCATTTCATGATACACATACTCTTCAAAAATTGAAGTTTGAAAAACCCCATCCAAGACCAACATTCTTCCAAAAACGTTTGTATCATAAACCCCCACTGTTTGAAAATCCGATTGACCCTCAAATAGCGTTTCTTTTACCTTTACAGACATCGAAAGTTCCGAAGTCTGTTTTTCACTAATCCATTCTGACATAACGAATCCCTCCTTAAATCAATACCTTTATTCTACACACCTACTCATTCTTTTACAATCTTTCAAAGATCAATGCTGTAAAAAAATCAGCAATGGAAAAATGACAAAGACATATACCACATGACTCATCAGCACACCTGCCATCGCTACATGGTAATTCAGGCGGCTTAATTGGCTCAAAACAACCGCTAAAATGGCAACCGGCGTTCCTCCCACCACAATCGCCGTTCCAATCGCTACCGAGTCGTGTAGCACGTAATAAGCTAAAATACCAACCGCTACAGGTGCCACGATAAACTTATAGGCCAAAAGGTCCCAAGCTGCCCTTAAATGCTGTGGAAGCTCTCGTAGCTCCATCGAATGCCCTACAGGAAATAAAAAAGCCCAAGCACTCACGTGAACAAACACTGCCACCACATCGCCAAAAACTTCGGGCCTAGAAATTCCTGAAAAATTCAAACAA
>JAGOZY010000152.1 GCA_018058445.1 Negativicutes bacterium
AACCAATAGGTCATATAAATCCCGGCTGCGGTAATCTCAGCCATACAAGTAACGATCCACATAAACCAATAAGTCCAACCAGTGATATAACCAGCTAATGGGCCTAAAAGTTTATACGCATAGGTCCCAAAGGAACCCGATACTGGATCTGCTACTGCGAGCTCACCTAAAGCTCGCATAACAACTAAGATGGCTAGGCCCCCGACTAAATATGAAAGCATCAACGCTGGGCCAGCTGTTCGAATGGCGACAGAGGAACCTAGAAAAAGGCCAACTCCGATAGCTCCACCGATAGCGATCAACTGAATATGTCGCTCTTTTAAGTCCCGTTTTAGCCCTTGACCGCTTGTCTGCATCTGTATTCCTCTCCTTATTCTCCATTCTTCTCCACTACTAAGAATTTGATTTCCTTTCTATGATTTTGGACACTGTATTTAAGTTCCTTTTTAAATTTTCGTCAGCATATACTATTCTCCTACTTCAAACAATCAAGTATACAATATTTCTATTTAGATCACAGTTCTTTATATAATGCAAGCATAGGATAACGATACTACAACAATTCCAATAAAACCAAGGCTATAGACGGTTCCAAGCAGGGAAAGTATTTATAGTTTTTATCAAAAAGAGGCAGTAGAAAAGAAAAGTTAAGTGTAGTAAGCTAAGATCATAATGTAACGGGCAAATTTAATATTCTGGAAACATAGACTTCTGGGAGGGAAATGATATGAAGCATAAATATTATTATGATAACGAATATGTTTTAGATTTATCATCAAGGATACATTCCGTAATTCCTAATTTTGACCAAAAGACTTTTTCCGTTGAACTCATTGGTAGCCTTGATGATAAAGAGTTATTTGCACGGTTTGATAGGATTGTTGATGTCATGGAAAAAGCCTTGGGAAATGATTATTCAGCAACGATCCAAGCATTCTTTACTATGCTTGGCCCGGAATGGACCAAGTCAGAGGGAATGTTAAATTACGGATATTGGTTGTGGCCTATCAGCAGATATGTCGAGCGACACGGGAATAAAAATTGGAACTTGTCATTATCTTTTTTGAAAGAACTGACCAAGCGATTCACCGGTGAGTATGCCATTCGTCCGTTATTGAAAGAGCATCCCAAAGAGGTTATGGACGAGTTAATCTTATGGACAAATGATGAGAATGTTCATGTCCGACGGCTTGCAAGCGAAGGCGTTAGAATACGCTTGCCGTGGTCGCAAAAACTGTTTGTTGCATTAGATGAATTTGAACGATATACAGCGATTCTTACAAATCTAAAGGATGATCCGGAAAAGTATGTCCAAAAAAGTGTGGGCAATAATCTAAATGACCTATTTAAGGATGCGCCAGAAAAAGCAAAGTATATAATTGCAGAGTGGGAAAAGACGACAAAGAGCAAGGCGCAAGAATGGATTATCAAACATGGTATGAGAAATCAAAGTAAAAATTGATTTTACGAATGATTTGAATAATAGCCAAATCTGCTTATACACTTGACGCATTGCTAACCGAAATAAATTGTAGAAACTGACTCTCTGTTATTACAAGATAAGCGATCCAGCAACGTCAAGTGAGTAAGCATCTAACCAAATTTCGTTGATATCCAGGGACTGACTTATGAAAATCTCCATGACTTTATTGATAAGATTCTCATTCATGAACTGGATTGGGAAACAGTTACTAGAAAAGCTAAAATACAGTCTAGTTTTGTGGAACATGCTGAAAGCGGTAACGAAAAAGTACAGAATAAGGCCTATTTCAGGCAACACAACATGACGGCTAATTGTTTCGTTATCTGATGGCAACTAAAAAAATCTCCCAACTTCATCTAGTTGGGAGATTTTCTTAATTATATTTATCTGTATCGTTTTTGCGAAAGTCCGGACTTTTAAAAGTATCTGGGGGAGCTTCGAAAATATCTCTGGGGGTCGGCTCAAAGCCAGTCAAATGGTGCTTCTTTTCTCGCTTTTCAAATTCTTTGCCTTTTTCCCAGCCGGCTCGCTCGGGACCGTCAGACTTCTGTTTTCGATTGGCTCGATCTTCGGCCTGATTTTTCTCCATCGATCCTTCGGATGATTTAGTCACCTGAAAAACACCAACTCTCGCCCAGCGGTCGTAGGGAAATTGCTGATCGGAACTTGTATTTGCTGCCCAGAGAAAGTAGCCTCCAAGCGGAAGCGCCAAGGGAGGGAAAGCTACGATCAGAGGAATAAAGCACCATCTTAGGAAAGTGCGAGCAAAGGTAAGGGGTGCGTCCGTTAAGCTTCGCACTTGAAGCCCCATTATTCGCTTACCCAGCGTCGCATTTTTTGGGCTTTGTGCCTCTAAAAGAGCAAAATAAATGGAACCTACCATCCCAATGGCTAGAGCTGAGACTAAGTCAGATTCTCGAAATAACAGTTTTGCTATTCCTATCAAAATAGCAAGATCAATCGCCCGGGCAGCGATCCGTCTTCCAAGCAGTGAATTTCTATTATTGGGCGAAGGCCCTCCAAAGTTTCGTGAGTTCATATCCGACACTCCTTTTCCGTTCTCCCCCGCTGAAATAAGCGGAATTTAAAGAACTTCTTTAGGTTGCCATTTAAGACAAGACCCCGATAGAACTTTTTCGCTCGCTAGTGCTTAGAGATCACTCTGTTTAAATTCCCTATCGACTACTCAATCCCTGCAATTCTTAATGTCATCGGGCAAATAAAAAAGGACCGCCGAAGAAATATTTTCTTAGGTCAGTCCTATCTATTCAGTTAAAGCGAAGCTTTCTGATTAAAAATTGGCAACTTTTGTGCCATATTCTTTACATCGATCTGCTTCGCCACCATCAGGAGAACCTTGAACGATCAATCCTTCTTCAAGCACTTGAGCTCCATAGCCATTCATTCTTTCTACCCACTCGCGCATCCAGCCGCCATCTCCCCATCCGTAAGAACCAAAGAGGGCGACTTTTTTGCCTTTCAAAGATCCGGCTAGGGACTCTACAAAGGGCTCCATTTCGCTTTCTTCAATGACTTCTACTCCCATCGATGGAGAACCAAGGACTAGCACATCTGCTCCTGCAACAGCTTCAGCTGGGCTTTGGCTAACATGGATATTTGTGACCTCTGCTCCTGCAGCAGCAGCACCTTCAGCAATTAGATTTGCCATTTGCTCTGTATTGCCAGATCCGGTCCAATAAATGATTGCTACTTTACTCATGTGTATCTTCCTCCCTAATTTATATGTAAATGGGGCTCCCAAGCTCTTTCATCTGAAAGTGCCTATATCATCAGGCAAGAGCGCCTGAAGAATGCAATGGATGGAAGTTGCGTCGGATCTCCAGAAGGTCAGCCCCTTGGCTGAGGAGTGTAGCTGCACATCCTGTCGCCTCCCGGTATTTTCGAAACTCTTGTCGAGCTCGGTCTACGTTTCCGTAAACTTTCCAGTGACCCACTTCTTTACAGCCTGCGCCGTTATAACGGATGAAACCATGAACATCCTGTAGCGGATAGCCTAAGAATATTCCAATTTCATGAGGAACCGCCTCATCTTCAAAGCGCTTAGTTAAGTGATCAAGCTGCTCTTCGATTGTCGAGTTGATCGGATATCCTCTCTTAGCAAGCAGTTGTTGGGCTCCTTTTTTTTCTAGGGAAGAACTCAAAAGCTCTGGTCGATAGATTAAAAGAAGCAATCCACCATTCTTCTGGCGGAGCTCTTGCACCTGAATCCCCAGTTGGCTAATCAATCGTTCTTTGCAGCACGGCCAGATCTCAGCAAGGGCCCGTTTCTCACCGCGAACATTGACCATGGTCGCTGGCTTTATACCTTGGAGAGTAGGTGCTGCATGATAGACGACAACTGATTCAATATATTGGCAATCGTCCATGCCACGCAGAAGATCTGCTAATTTGAACTGACTATAACAGTTACCCTCATCTTCGTTCACTGGACTCTCCTCCTCGCTTCAACCGACCGAACTCACGTTCTTTCCCTAGTTCCCAATTTAGAAAATTTGATAATGAAAATCATTATCGTTATCGGTGATATAAATATAAAACTCATTACCTTATTTGTCAACAAGAAATTCTGATAAAATTACTCAGGTATTTTACTAAGATTTACCAAGGGCTTTATACCTCTGAGGTCTCTTGCTTTCATAAAAAAAGACTCCAGAGAAAATCTTT
>JAGOZY010000153.1 GCA_018058445.1 Negativicutes bacterium
TCGTTCGGCAAGCTTGAAGATCGTTCGTTCGTTGGAGATCGAAGGAGCGTGTAACGTCCAGATCGCTCTTCATCCAACTAGTAAAGAATACGTGATCATTGAAGTGAATCCACGGGTCAGTCGCTCAAGTGCGCTGGCTTCAAAAGCGACCGGCTATCCGATCGCTAAAGTGGCGACAAAGATTGCTTTAGGTTATCGATTGGATGAAATTTTAAATACAGTCACCGGAAAAACAAAAGCTTGCTTTGAGCCAGCTCTTGATTATGTGGTACTGAAAATTCCTCGCTGGCCTTTCGATAAATTTCAAGGAGCAGACCGTTTGCTCGGGACTCAGATGAAGGCAACTGGCGAAGTCATGTCGATTGATCGAAATCTCGAAGGGGCGCTTTTAAAGGCGGTTCGTTCTTTGGAGATCAGTATGGATTCTCTAGAGCTTCCAGAACTTCAAGATTGGACTGACAAGGATTTACTTTATTTGATTGAGCGGCCTGATGATCGTCGGTTGTTTGCACTGGCGGAGGCTTTTAAACGTGGATACTCAGTTGCGGATTTACACAAAATAAGTCAAGTCGATTGCTTTTTCCTTGAGAAAGTGAAGAATATTTTGGAGTGGGAAAAAACGAGCGCAGACTGGCAGAATGTGACTTGGCTGAAAGAAGCGAAACGAATCGGAATTACTGATCGCCGGATCGCTCAATTGGCAGGCAGCACTGAAGAGGCTGTTCGTAAATATCGAATTGAGTCTGGAGTACTTCCAACTTATAAAATCGTTGATACTTGCGCGGGTGAATTTGAGGCGGTCAGTCCCTACTATTACTCCTGCTATGCTCAGGAAGATGAAGTGACTGTAAGTGACCGGAAGAAAGTAATTGTACTAGGCTCAGGTCCGATTCGAATTGGACAAGGGGTGGAGTTTGACTACTGCTCGGTTCATGCAGTCCAAACTTTGCGAAAAAATGATTATGAGACGATCATTATCAATAATAATCCAGAGACTGTCAGTACGGATTTTGATATCTCTGACAAGCTTTACTTTGAGCCGCTGACACCGGAAGATGTTTGTAATATTTTGGAAAAAGAGCAGCCGATCGGTGTACTGGTTCAGTTTGGCGGACAGACGGCAATCAACCTGGCGAAGGCGGTAGTCCAAGCAGGCTTTAAAGTGCTGGGAACTTCTCTGGCTGGAATTGATGGGGCAGAAGATAGAGAGCAGTTTGAGGCAATTTTGGAGGAGCTACAAATTGCTCGTCCGCGTGGAAAAGCAGTAACTAACTTAGAAAAAGCAAAAGAAGCAGCAAAAGAGCTGGGCTATCCTGTGCTTCTGCGACCTTCTTATGTGCTCGGTGGAAGAGCGATGCAGATCGCTGAGAAGGAAGAGGAATTGTGTGGCTTCTGGGAAGAAGTTCAATTGGCTTCACTTGATAAACCGGTATTGATTGATCGCTATATTCAGGGAACTGAAGTGGAAGTGGATGGAATTTCCGACGGGGAAGATGTGCTGATTCCAGGAATTATGGAACATCTGGAGCGGGCTGGCGTCCATTCTGGCGATAGTATGGCGGTTTTCCCACCTCGTAGCTTGAATTTGGAGACGAAGCAGCGTCTAACGGCGATTACGAAGCAATTGGCAGTCGCTTTGGGAGTTAAAGGGCTGATCAATATCCAGTATGTACTTCATGAAGATATTGTATATGTGATTGAAGTGAATCCGCGTTCTAGCCGTACGATTCCCTTTATGAGTAAGGTCACTGGTGTGCCGATGGTGGAATTGGCAACTCGTGCGGCACTTGGCGAGAAGGTTTCTGAAATGGGCTTTGGGACAGGTCTACTTCAAGAGCCATCTTACTCAACAGTCAAGGCTCCTGTTTTCTCTTTTGGAAAAATGCATCAGGTTGAGCCTTCTTTAGGACCAGAGATGAAGTCAACTGGCGAGGTCATGGGAATTGATTTTAATTACTCACATGCACTTTATAAGGCGCTCCTTGCGAGTGGAACCCGAATTGAAACGTCGGGAAAAATCCTGATTACTGTGGCAGATAAAGATAAAGACGAGGCGTTTAAACAGGCACTTCGCTATGAAAAACTTGGCTTTACTATTTTGGCAACTGAAGGAACTGCGGAGTATTTCTGGGATCGTGGACTAAGATCGCTGATGGTAGCGAATAAGTTGACTCATTCTCGTCCGACCATTTTGGACTTAGTTCAGCATGGGCAGATCCAGATTATTTTAAATACTTTAACAAAAGGGCGGGAGCCAGAGAGGGATGGCTTTAAGATACGTCGAAAGGCTGTAGAGAGGAATATTCCTTGCTTCACAGCGCTGGACACTTCAGCTGCCATGCTGGAAGTACTTGAAGGCCTGCAAAATCGTCGTTCTGGTTATGTGCTTTCTTTGCAGGACTACTTAGGGAGGAAGGCAATTGATTAAACAGACAAAACAACAAGCGCGTTCTATTGTACTGAATCATCAACGGATTGGAAATCAAATTTGGAAATTGAGACTTCATAATCCCTTAATTGCTCAACATGCGAAGCCGGGTCAATTTGTTCAAATTTTGGTACCGAATCATGGTGAACTTGATCCGATTTTGCGCCGTCCGATTAGCATTTCGCTGGCAGATGCCGAAGCAGGCTGGTTTGAAGTGATCTTCCGTGAGGTGGGTCGAGGAACAAAGATGTTGGCTCAGATCATGGAGGGCGAGATTTTAAATGTAATGGGCCCATTGGGGAAAGGGTTTTCTCTTCGTGGTGAGCGGCCTCTTTTGATTGGTGGTGGCATGGGTGTAGCTCCTTTGATTTATCAAGCGGCTGTTCTATGTCCGAAACCTACTTTGGTGGCAATCGGTGGGCGTAATGAAGAGGAAGTATTTTGGAGTCGTTTCTTTGAGGGCGTTTGTGATGAAGTGAAAATTGCGACAGACGATGGAAGCTGCGGTGTTCGTGGAAATGCCTTGTGTTTACTCGAAGGTCTTGAAAAAGAAGTCGACTATGTTTATACCTGTGGCCCAGAAGGGCTGCTAAAGGCAGTAGCGGCTTGGGCGGCATCTCATAATATTCCTTGTGAAGTGTCCCTCGAGAAGCATATGGCTTGCGGCGTTGGGGTTTGCCTTGCTTGTACCTGTGATACGACTGCAGGTCGACGAAAAGTCTGCATGAATGGTCCGGTATTTCCAGCAGAGGAGGTATATCCTCATGAGTAAGAATTTATCCGTAAATGTCGCTGGAATTTCTTTTAAGAATCCACTTTTGACTGCATCCGGCACTTTTGGATTTGGTCTAGAGTATCGACGTTTTTTTGAGCCGGAAATTTTAGGCGGAATTGTCGTCAAAGGACTGACTCCTCAACCAAAAATCGGGAATCCGGGTATTCGAATCGCGGAGACACCAGCAGGGATGCTCAATGCGATTGGTCTTGAAAATCCTGGGGTGGATACTTTTGTTCGCTCGATCTTGCCTAGTGTGGCTGAGATTGGTGTGCCAGTTATTGCTAATGCGGCAGGTGGGACGGAAGAAGATTATGTAGAGGTAGTTCAAAAGCTTCAAGTACCTGGCATTGCTGGAATTGAGCTAAATATTTCCTGCCCGAATGTGAAAGAAGGCGGAATTGCTTTTGGCGGTGATCCAGTCGTTGCGGCTCGCTTGGTTCGAAAAGTACGTGAAGTTTGTAAGTGCCCGTTGATTGTTAAGCTTTCGCCGAACGTGACGGATATTGTTCAGATGGCATTGGCAGTGGAAGATGCTGGAGCTGATGCGATTTCGATGATTAATACATTGGTCGGTATGGGCATTAATGTAGAGCGTCGTCGGCCCTTGATCGGCAATGTGATCGCCGGTCTATCCGGTCCTGCGGTGAAACCTGTAGCGGTACGGATGGTTTGGCAGGTAGCCCAAGAAGTCAAGATACCGATTATTGGTATGGGTGGAATCACTTGCGCGAATGATGCGTTGGAGTTTATCTTGGCAGGTGCGCGGGCTGTCGCTTTGGGAACTGCGTGGTTTCATAATCCTTGGGTAGCTCAAGAAATTTTGGCTGATCTGGATAGTTATATGGATCGCCATGGAGTGAAAGATATCAACGAGTTGGTCGGGGCGCTAGAAATTGCCTAAGAAATGGAGCAAATCATGAAGAGTCGTTTGATTGTAGCCTTAGAT
>JAGOZY010000154.1 GCA_018058445.1 Negativicutes bacterium
TAGCCTTTACGATGATTTCGAGTATATTTGTAACAGGGCATACTGTTTACGCAAAACCTAAACCTCTTACGATCCAAGAGCAAGGTAGCTTTGCAATTGGTGGCTCTGTTATTGAGACTCCAGGGACTTTTGACCCGGGCAATCTTGTCGCTCTCGCAGGACAAACACTGCATGGGGATCATGCGTATGTATTTTACCAAATTCCTATGAAGCCTAAGAAATATCCACTTGTATTTTTGCATGGGGCCGGACAATTCTCGAAGACTTGGGAAACAACACCGGATGGTCGCGAAGGATTCCAAAATATCTTTTTACGTAAAGGCTATAGTACCTATTTAGTCGATCAACCACGACGCGGCGGTGCTGGACGCGGCACAGTAGGGATGGAAGTAAAGCCGAATACGGATGAACAGATGTGGTTTTCGATCTTTCGACTAGGTCAATGGCCAGACTTTTACCCGGGTGTACAATTTCCCAAAGATCAAGAATCTCTAAATCAGTATTTTCGTCAGATGACACCAAATACCGGACCTTATGATTCAAAAGTAATCTCCGACTCCATGTCGGCTTTATTTACGAAAACGGGTGACGGCATTTTAATCACTCATTCACAAGGCGGCGGACCAGGGTGGGAAACAGCCATGAAAAACCAGAATGTTAAAGCTGTAGTTTCATACGAACCAGGCTTGTTTATTTTTCCCGAGGGCGAAGTTCCGCAGCCCATTCCCGGCAATAGTCCATTTGATCCCCTAAAAGCTGCCGGTGTACCGATGTCCGAATTTATGAAACTAACACGCATCCCAATCGTTCTATATTACGGGGATAATATCCCAGAAACTGTTTCGGAAAACCCCGGAAAAGATAACTGGCGTACCCGACTGACCATGGCGAAACAATGGACTGAGGTGGTAAATAAATATGGCGGCGATGTCACCTTAGTTCATTTACCCGAAATCGGCATCAAAGGGAACACCCACTTTCCTTTTTCAGATTTAAATAATGCCGAAATTGCAGATTTACTGGAAAGCTGGCTCAAAGAAAAAGGCCTAAATTAAACGATCCTTGCGATATCCTCAGCTACTTTGTCAATCATTCGAGACGCTCTTAAAAAAACCGTCTCGAATGATTGCTTTTTTATGTACCTAATAAGTTGAACGATTCATGAATAAATAGATCGTAAATTAGCTTTCTTTCGGAATTATGATAAAATTAAAATCAGAAGTGTAAGAAAGAGGGGCTCCTTTTGCGAAAATATATCTTAGCCTGTTGTTTTTTATTGCTATCCTGCTCGTCTGTATTTGCAGCGGAAAAAGAAAATATTCGTTGGTATCCTCTGTTTGAGACAGATGGTTATGAGCTAAGCCTAGACACAAGCAACTTTATCAGCAATTTGGAAAAGCTCGACTCCAAAGGAACTTACGAAGTCAATTATTGGGTGCGCTATCAAAAGCTAGAAAGCCCCGAAAAGATCGACCAAAATATCTCGAACCAAATTAACTTAATCAGCGGCTCTTCTCGCCACCGCATTATTACGATTCGTGTGACTTCACCAGAAGGTACCCACTCCAAAGAAAGTGCGACAGGCTGGGAAAGACTGCTACCAGGCAGCTTTGAATCCAAGCTCCTGCAATCCGTATTAGACTACGACAAAACACGAGTCGCTCTAAAACAAGAACACGAAGAAAAAGAAGGAGCAAAACCAAGTCGATAGATAGAGGAAAAATTAAAAGTTGCTTTATTAAAAAAAAAGGCATATACTAAATTTCAAGAAAAACTGCATATTTCGGATGAAGCAGGCAGAAGGGCTTTTTATAAGCTGACTGTTTGTGGACGAATCTCTGGAGAGACCCGCAAAGGGCGCCGAAGGGGCAAGGAACTCACGTTCCGAAACTCTCAGGCAAAAGGACAGAGTTTATTTAACGCTTTTTTGCGTTAAAAACTGTTAGCCAGAGCCGTTTTCCCGACTGGGAAGGCGGCTTTTGTATGATAGTTCTCCTTCCTTTTCTATTCTCCAGTTGGCAGAGTAAAAAAGGGAGGATTTTTTATGGAATTACTGCAAACAATCAATAGCTGGGTATGGGGAGCGCCTTTATTAATACTTTTAATGGGAACCGGACTATTACTGACTGTGAGACTCGGTCTGATCCAAGTCTTGCAGCTACCCCGCGCACTCAAGCTAATCTTTAGCGCTCGCAGCCAAGGGGAAGGTGACATTTCAAGTTTCGGCGCCCTGTGTACAGCCCTAGCCGCCACAGTCGGTACTGGAAATATTGTCGGTGTAGCCACCGCAGTGCAAATGGGCGGACCAGGCGCACTTTTTTGGATGTGGGTCGCAGCTTTCTTCGGGATGGCGACTAAGTACGCCGAGTGCCTCCTCGCCGTCCGTTTTCGCGGAGTCGATGCCGCAGGTCAGATCGCAGGCGGGCCAATGCACTATATCGAAAAAGGAATGGGCCCCCGCTGGAAGCCTCTTGCCGTTGCCTTCGCATTCTTTGGCGTCGGCGTTGCTTGGTTTGGTATCGGGACATTTGCTCAAGTCAATGCGATTACCGACAGCGTCTCGTTGTCCATGGGCATCTCGCCAGTCTGGACAGGAATTGTTCTGACGATTTTAGTTGCAGCGATTACTCTGGGCGGCCTAAAAAGCATCGCAAAAGTTGCCGAAAAAGTCGTTCCCTTCATGGCCGTGTTTTATGTTGTACTCTGTGGCTTCATCTTATGGTCTCATGCGAGTGAATTACCCGAAGCGATCCGCTTGGTAATCACCAGCGCATTTAGTCCGTCAGCCGCCTCTGGGGGCTTTGTCGGTGCTACAGTAATGATGGCGATTCGAAGCGGGATCGCCCGAGGGATTTTCTCGAACGAATCTGGACTCGGAAGCGCACCGATTGCAGCCGCGGCCGCAAAAACTCGTTGGTCTGCCGAGCAAGGTTTGGTTTCGATGACCGGTACTTTTATTGATACACTGGTTATTTGCAGCATGACGGGTCTTATGCTCGTCGTCACTGGCGCCTGGAAGTCAAACTCCGTCGGTGCCGGCATGACTCAGCTTGCTGCCGGTTCGGTGTTCCCGACTTGGGGTCCTTTACTACTAACGATCGGCTTAGTGCTCTTTGCCTTTACCACGATCTTAGGTTGGAATTATTATGGCGAACGTTGTATGGAATATCTCGTAGGGATTAAAGGAATCATCCCTTATCGAGTTATATTCATCGGATTAGTTGCCGCAGGGCCTTTCTTGAAGCTTGATATGATTTGGGTTCTGGCAGATATTGTCAACGGCCTCATGGCATTTCCAAACCTAATCGCTCTCCTAGCTCTCTCCGGCGTCGTTGTCGATGAAACGAAAATCTACTTTGCGGCGGTGGCAGAGGAAAATGAAGAATGGGCTCAAGATACAAATGAAATTTAATTAAATCAAATAAAATGCAGTTGGCATTCAATAAAATTTTCCTGTACAATGTAAAGGAAGTGATGAATTAAAAAGGAGTATGTGCAAATGTGGAATAAAAAATGGCTCCTATCCAATTTACTTGTGTTGACTCTTCTGATTTGTAATAGCGGTGCAATCGCCCAAGCCGAGTGGGGCGACTCTTTAGAGCGATACTCCGCAGTCTTTGGTCGCGTTTTCTACGATGCAAATGGAGACGGTGAGTATCAAGACGGCGAAGCCGGAGTTGGTGGGGTCAAGCTCGTCAGCGTCCAAGGGGACGTCGTGACGACCGACCAAGAAGGACGCTATCATTTAGTACTGGCGAATACCTACTTCAATGGCAATTTTATTTTAAAATTAGATACCAAAAGTTTACCTGAAGGCTACAAAGTAACCACCGAAAATCCCGCCATTGTTCGTATGTCCGCCGGAATGACTTCCCAGATTGATTTTGGCGTCGTTGATGAGGTCGAGCTGGCTAACACAAAAGCCCAAGAAAAAGCGGCTAAAGAAGCGAAAAAAGCAGAATCGGGCAAGAAATAAAAAAAGAGCTGTTCCATCGGAACAGCTCTTTTTTTATGAATTTATTTTGCTGAGTAGTCGTAGAACCCGCGACCGCTTTTTCGTCCATAAAGCTTGGCCTGCACCATGCGGCGAAGCAGTGG
>JAGOZY010000155.1 GCA_018058445.1 Negativicutes bacterium
CTGGATTGGAGTGATCAAGGGGTAGAAGGCGCAAGCCGCTTCTTGCAACGATATTGGCGAATTGTTCGTCACTATGGACTGGCTGTAGGTGACTCTGAGCGATCTGGTGAATGGACTGAGCTTGAAAAAATTGTACGAAGACAGCTTCACAATACGATTCAAAAAGTTACTGCCGATGTTGGAAATCGTTTTAACTTTAATACAGCGATCAGCTCAGTGATGGAGCTAATTAACGTGATGTACTTACATCGAGATCAAGCGGATGAATTGCGACCTTCTGTGATTCGAGAAGTTCTGGAAAATGTTCTGATCCTTTTGGCTCCTTTTGCTCCTCATATTACAGAAGAGCTCTGGCAAGAAAGCGGATTTACAGGTAGTGTTCATAATCAAGCTTGGTCTGCTGTTGACCCAGATGCCCTTGTACAAGATGAAGTTGAAATTGTCCTTCAAGTCAATGGCAAAGTGAGAGATCGGATCTCTGTTCCAGCCGGACTTTCTAAAGAAGAATTAGAGACGCTTGCTCTAGCCCAAGAAACAGTGAAGCAACATACGGATGGACTGACGATTGTAAAAGTCATTGCCGTTCCTGGAAAGCTTGTAAATATCGCAGTGAAATAGCCCGAACTGTGTAAGAACAAATAAAAAGAGAACCTCCTGTTACTTTAAACTACAGGAGGTTCTCTTTTTTTTATAATTTTTTAGCGAGCAAACACATTGATGCAGTAGACGACGAAAGGTTGGTAAAATACATCAATCAAAAAAGCTCCCACAATAGGTACAATAATTAAAGCTTTCCGGGAAGGACCATATTTATCCATAATTGTCGTCATGTTTGCCACAGCGGTTGGGGTCGACCCAATATCATGACCAATCAATCCGGAACACATAACTGCCGCATCATAATTTTTTCCTAAAATACGGAAAACGACAAAGTAGGTTATTAAGAGGAGGAATACGGTCTGGATCGTAAGAACAATAAGGAGTGGCCCTGCCAATCCAGCAAGCTCCCAAAGTTTTAAGGTCACTAGGGCCATCGAAAGATAAATTCCAAGGCACACATCGCCTAGACTATCGTTGAAGTTGCGGCTGAAATTGTAAAATTTAAACTTTTCATTGAGATTTCGTAAAATGACAGCGACAAACATGGCGCCTACATAAGCCGGAATCGCAAACGGTTTTCCACCGATAGGGGGTATAAAGCTACTGATTACATTGACAATGAATGAACCTAGCGTCATGGCGACTAACACTGCGGTAATGTTTTTCATTGTATCTGCGTAAGTGAGCTCTTCTTTGGTATCGATGGCTTCATAGCCAGCAAGATCCATGATTGGCTCATCTAGGTCGTCTTCGGTTGGCTTTAAGTTATAAGCTTCAACTAATCGACGACCAAAAGGACCACCGACTAAGCTTGCGACGATCAAGCCAAACGTCGCAGCAGTGAGACCTACGAGGCTCGCTCCGGGAAAGCCCATCGCCTCAAGAGTTTGTCCATAAGCCGCAGCACCGCCATGGCCACCGACCAGAGCGACTGGGCCAGATACGATTCCATAGACTGCGTGCATGCCTACCATCGGACTGACGTAAACCCCAATTCCGGTCTGAAGAACCGTAATTACGACATTTACAAGCCAATAAACGACGAGTAGCTTTCCGCCAGTAATCAAAATTTTAAGATTTGTCCCAAGTCCTACGCAAGTGAAAAAGGCTAACATGAAAGCCGCCATATAGGTAGAGTCAAATTTAAAAACGATCATACCACTTAAGTAGAAAAGATAATTGAGAAATACAAAAATAAACCCTCCAACTACTGGTGCGGGAATGCAAAACTTCTCTAAAAAGTGAACTTTTTCTTTCACCCAAAAACCGATTAATAGTAGAACAGATGCTAATGTCATCGTGCCAATGCTGTCGAAAATAATTGTTAGAACTGAATTTGCCATTTGAAATTTCATACTCAAACCCCTTTCGCTTCGGCTTTTATTGAATTAGATAACTTCATTTGGAGTGATCATCCCCCCATCATCCACTCGTATTGCAAAAGCGTTAAGCAAAGACTCGACAGCACAGCTATTGATATTAATCGCAATTCGCCAAACGAGGCCCCAAAACCTTTATTTACTGAATTTTCAAAAATATAAATCATTTAAATAAATTGGATTATTGTATAAGATTACTAAAGAAGCGAAAAAGGAATTTGAAGACCAAAAAAGAATCTTAGCTGATAGAGAGAATAAAAAGCGAACTACGCCTGAGAGGGGTAAACTGTGAAGAACAGAAAACACCAGCAAATTTTGATGATTGTTGCAATTATTCTGATGACCCTCGCTACTTTTCGCGAAATGAATCGATCCGAGCTGGCAAATTTACCTATTCTTGAGGCCGCGCAAGTTGAAGAGATCGAAGAACAGGTTGCGCTCGAAGCGGCTTTTTATAAAGATGGAAAGTTGCTAATAAATCAAGCAGACGAATCAAAGTTTACCGAGCTTCCTGGCATTGGTCCGGTGCTTGCCAAGAGAATTTCGGAAGATCGCAATATGAATGGCCCCTACCGACGGATAGAGGATTTGAGACGAGTGAAAGGAATTGGTCCAAAGAAGCTTGAAGCGCTTCGTGGCAAGGTGATTTTCGAATGAGTCGGCGGATAGATCCACTTTGGGGTGTGGGTGTAGGTTTATTAGGTGGAGCTGCGTTAGCTTGGGATTGTAATGGGTCTTTTTGGCATTGGCTTGCTGGTGGGGTTGCGATTTTAATCGTTATTGCGTTATTGCAGTTTTGGGGTCGACTGGGTTCACGAACATTCTGGGGTGGAATGGTTCTGTTATTCTTTTTTGTTGGCGGAACTCTTGGCAGTAGTCGGGTTGGCATAGACTCGGATGATATTGCATTAGCAGCTCCAGGTGAGACTATGCTCCAAGGGACTCTACAAGAGGTAATCTGGGAGAGTCAGAATGGAAAAGGGCATCTACGAGGACGACTTCGAGTTGCAGGGCGTGTTAGTGGTGGTCACTCTTTTTCGGCAACCGGTGAAGTGACATTTTTTATTTCTGGTGTTGCCGAAGAAGATCGTAATGTGTGGGTGGCTGGAAACGGAGCCTCGATGACTGGCGACTTACGTATTCGAGAGCAATACAATAATCCTGGCGTATGGCATCTTTGGCAAGAAAGATCTGGCAATGGAATCTTTCGAACTTTGAACGTGAAAAACATAGCTCAAGTAAAGTGGCTACCGGAGCATGAAAATCGAATCCAAGGTTGGGCAGATCGCACTCGACAAGAACTTTTTCAGCAAATGAGTTATGTTATGCCAGAGAAAGACGCAGCTTTATTAAGAGGCATCTTATTCGGTGGATATCAGGGGCTTGATAAAGAGACGAAAAACATCTTTGTTATCACCGGACTCACGCATATATTGTCGGTTTCTGGAACTCATCTAGCTGTTCTCCTGGGAAGTTTACTCTGGCTTGGAAGCTGTCTTCGAATTCGCAAGCGAATTTTAGCACCCTTGGCGGCAAGTTTGATGCTTTTTTATGGATTTTTGTGTGGCTTTCCCCCACCAATCGTTCGCTCTTTAGCCATGGCATTTGCCGTTCTTTTGGCGATATGGATCGAGCGGGAAAGTGATGGGCAACGTGTTTTTGCGTTAGTTGTCATGGGAATGGTAGTTTGGGAGCCCCGATGGGTGTATGACATTAGTTTTCAATTATCAATTGCTGCAACAGCTGGGCTTATTTTGAGCGCACCTTTCCTGCAACGTAGAAACGGCTGGCGCGGATTCATCTTAGGGCCGATTGTGCTGACTTTTGCTGTTCAAGTGATGAGTTTGCCTTTCTTAGCGGCTTATTTTCAACAGATTAGTTTGGGAGCATTCATCGCGAATTTATTTCTCTTACCGTTATTTGAGGGGGCGCTACTACTAGGGCTTCTCGCAAGTCTGCTAGATACGATTAGTGTCGGTAGGATCTTTTGGATTGGTTCGGGATTATTTTTGGGTGCAGGATTGGAAGGCAGTCGGTGGCTCGCGGGAATTTCTTATCTGATGCTGCCGTTACCTGCTATGGGCTTTTGGAGTGGTTTAGTATATTATGGAG
>JAGOZY010000156.1 GCA_018058445.1 Negativicutes bacterium
TTTTATTGATTCAAATAACATTTAAAATTCTCCTTATCTGCATGTGAATTTTGTTTCTACTTTTAGCATAAAATAGACCACGATATACCAACAACCGAAAATTGAACAACTAATTTCTAAGCGTCTGCTTCTTTTCATTCTTTCTTTAAAGTAAATTATCTAAAAGTTTATGACCCACTATTTCTGATCCTAGCATTCCTTATCGATCTTTTTATGGTACGATCACCAGAAGAGCCTGATTTCTTTTTTCTCTAATGGATTGCGCCCTATCCTTCAAAGGGCAGCAAATCAAATCCAAAGCAGAAAAACTCTGATGGCTTGCGCTGTATCTTTTGTAAAGAACGGCAGTAAGGAGTGATTTAAAATGAATAGCACCTTCTCTCTACAGAAAAAAGTCGCCACTGCAATGATGATTACTCTAACCATCATCTTAGCAACAACTCCTCTAGGTACAATTCGGCTTCCCTTAGTCAGTGTAACGATTGCCCACGCACCTGTCCTAATTACTACAATTCTTCTCGGACTCTATCCAGGCCTCTGGGTCGCTTTGTCTTTCGGGTTACTTAGTTTGTTTCTAGCAATAACAACCCCAACTTCACTAATGAGCCCCTTTTTCATGAATCCTCTCGTTTCAATTTTTCCCCGTATTCTGATTCCAGTTACCGCGTATTTCGCTTACAAAATTTCATGCAAAATTTTTACATCCAAAAAAAAGAAAGAGATCATTTCGATCGGAATCTCCATAATTGTTGGAAACTTAACCAATACGTTTGGAGTTTATTTAATGATTTATCTCATCTATGCACAAGAGATTTTAGAAAAAACCGGTAAGTCCGCTATTTCATTAATTTTAGTTGCAATGTCCACAAGTACAGCCATTAAATGTCTTTTTCTCGTTCTGGTATTAGTTCCGCTTATCAAAATTCTACAAAAACGCTTACGATATTAAAACAATCTTCAAATTAATCCAAAAACATATTTATTCAAATAAAATTTGTTTTTTATTCAATTTTCGGTGTTTTTACGACTTCCTCTTGTCAAATCATCAAAAGAGAGGTACAGTTGAAATGCAAGTAAATTCATCAGATTATAACTATTGAAGGAGTGATTGAATATGAAACATTTAGTAATCTTTGCTCATCCTAATCCTAAAAGTTTCAACTTTGCACTATTAGAAACTATCGTAACCGCATCCGAATCAAACGGAAACGAAGTGATTGTCCGCGATCTTTATGGGCAAAAATTCAATGCTCTGCTCGATGCACCAGATTTTGAAGCTTTTCAAAAAGGTGAAATTCCTGATGACTTAAAAGTCGAACAAGAATTTATCACTTGGGCTGAACATATTACGTTCGTTCATCCAGTTTGGTGGGCGGGTCTGCCAGCTATGCTAAAAGGATATATTGATCGAGTTTTCTCCATGGGCTTTGCGTATGCCTATACACCAGAAGGACCGGTAGGATTACTCACCGGGAAATCAGTCTCGATCGTCAGCACTTGCGGAAGTCCGATTGAACTTTACGAAGCCAGTGGTATGGCTCGTTCGATTTCTCAGGTTTGGAATGATGGTATTCTTAAGTTCTGTGGCCTGGAGCTTATCTTCTACCGCTTGTGGGGCAATGTCATCCAAGCGGACTCTGACGAACGCCAGAAAATGCTCGAAGAAACGAACAAGCTTGTCACAACTCATTGCCGAGCAGGTCGAATCGAGTAATAAAAAAATCCCCTGCAGAAAATTCTGCAGGGGATTTTTTATCTCAAGTGATTAAATAACACCGAGAACTTTACCCACAACGATGTAGATTAACATCATACCAGTAGCGACTGGAAGAGCATACTTTTGAATCTCACCTAAGCTGACGTTGGTAATTCCAAGTAAGAGCCAAAGCGCTCCAACGAGTGGGGATAAGAAATGAATCGGTTGCCCCATCAGGGATGCCCGAGCAATTTCAACTGGTGTAACGCCATAAGCTGCGCCAGTTTTAGCAAGAATAGGTACAATACCATAGTAGAAAGCATCATTCGAGAGGAAGAAGGTTCCTGGTGCACTCAAGAGTGCTGTGATCAGAGCCATATGGGGTCCAAGACTATCAGGGATCATCGCAACCATTGTGTTCGTGATTGCTGCATCCATTTTAGTTCCAGCAAGAATTCCCATGAAACATCCGGCAGCAATAATAACAATAACTACGTTCATTGCAGCTGGAGCATGCTCTTCAATACGAGCAGTTTGTTCTTTAATCGTGCGATAGTTAATGACAAGGGCTAAAGAGGTACCGACTGCAAAGACAACACCTAAACTGATAACATCCATGATAAGGACAGTCAGCAATATAATAGTCATCACTAAGTTAACTGCGAAAAGGCCTGGGCGCTTTAGTTCTGGTGCTTCAGAAGTAATTTTCTTTACAATTTCATCCATGGTTGCTTTATCCATTTCAACAATACCTAGACGCTTACGCTCTTTTAATCCGAGGAAATAAGCAACGACTAAGAGGAAAATAAAGGAAATAACCATACCTGGTACGAGAGGTACGAATACGTCATTGGCTTCAAGTCCAAGAGCTGCAACAACTCGAGCAGTAGGACCACCCCAAGGAACAATATTTAGTACGTTATTTGTCATCAGTGCAAATACTGCAAGAGTAATTCGGCTGATTCCCAGACGATCATAAAGTGGCAACATAGCTGTACAAACGATCATAAAAGTAGTAGATCCATCACCATCAAGAGCGACAACACCCGTTAAAAGAACAGTTCCGACTAAAATCTTTAGTGGATCTCCCTTTACTAAGCGAAGAATGAATGTTGCGAGCGGATCAAAAAGTCCGACATTGATCATGATACCAAAGTACATAATCGCAAATAGGAGCATCATTGCCGTAGGAGCAATTGTCTTTACTCCTGCAACCATCATTTTGCCAACTCCAAGACCGGAACCAGCTAATAATGCAAAAATTAATGGAATTAAAATAAGTGCAGTAACTGGGTGTAATTTCTTCCACATAATAAGTGCCATAAAGGTAATGATCATACCAAAGCCTAAAATTGCTAACATATCCATTTTACATTCCCCACCTTATCTTTCTAATCAGTAGCAACCTTGAAAAGCGGATATTTGTCGGCATTTGAGATATCTGTCAACATTCATATCTCGAAAATAGTTTTGCGATCTGACAAGTCTCTTATTTTTTAATAAATTTTCTTAATCTTATAAGCTTTCTTGATCAGAGAATACTACTTTAATTACCAACTCCAATGCAAGCAGCAGAAGACTTCTCGTAAAAACTCTATCTTCTTCGCCCAACATTGTATCCCGGATACAGTCTATCATAGTTGTTATTTTCTGAAAAGTCTTTTCGGCCCAATATTTTGGTATTCCGTATACCAAAAGAAGATTCAAAGTAACAGTCCAAATTAGAAAGGAATTTTTTGTCTCTAACAATCGAGCGTTCCAAAGAGGATCGGCCGTTGATATATAGCAGCGCAAACTATCCCTACAACAGCCGGAGCCATATTAATTTCGCATCTCCCCTGCTAGCTCCGCTGACAAAAAGTTTACAAGCCCAGTTAGATAGCACTTAATAAAACGATTAAACTTCTATGAGTAATAACCTACTATTTTTAGAGAATACAAAGAGGCTTTAGGGTTTTCCTGTATGAAGAAAACTCTAAAGCCTCTTTGTGAATCAGTTCTTCCTTTATTCATAAAGCCCGGCACTCAGGTATCGTTCACCCGAATCTGGCAACAAAGTCACAATAGTGTGACCAGGACCCAGCTTTTTCGCAATCTCAAGAGCAGAGTAAACATTTGTTCCACTTGATACCCCAGATAACAGCCCTTCTTGTCTAGCTAGTTGACGAGCCGTTTCTTCTGCCTGAGCATCGCTAACGAGGATCAGTTCATCCACTAAGCCAACATTCATAATCGGTGGAATAAGCCCATCGCCAATTCCCTGTTGGTTGTGATGTCCCATCGGAAGACCCGAAAGGATCGCCGCTTGATCGGGCTCTGCCGCAAAAATGCGAAGAGCGGGATAGACCTTACGCAAAGCCTCACCTACACCGGTAATCG
>JAGOZY010000157.1 GCA_018058445.1 Negativicutes bacterium
GCTGTGGCAGATGCGATCAAAGCAAGGGAGCCTCAAGTTGCGAGAAATCGTATGCGTGAGCATTTAGAGCTTGTCGAGCGGGAAATCGAGAGGCTACATAAGCAGCCGCGACAATTAATCTGATCCAGATTTCCTGGTGTGAAGCCCTAATAGATTGACAAACAAGCAAGAGAATTGCTAGGATAATGCTAATAGAAATAAAAACGTTGATGAAGAGGAGTACCCACAAGACTCATTGCAGAGAGAACACTCGTGGCTGAAAAGTGTTTATGCAGTTTATGGGGAAAGTCGCTTCGGAGTTGAAAACTTGAAAGTAAGTAGAGTTTTTCGGAAAGGTCCGTTATGCCTTTTGAGTGCTTATCAAAGTCAATTTGATGAGAAGCTGGGTGGTACCGCGAAAAAGGAAACTTTTCGTCCCAATGGGATGAAGAGTTTTTTCTATTTATAAGGAGGAACTATCATGGAAGACAATAAAAACAGCAGTTCAATTTCAACCACTTATGATCCTGCATTAGTGGAGCGTGAGAGTTATCAAGCTTGGATTGATGCTCGTATTTTTCATGCAGAGCCTACAGGCGACAATCCGGCATATTCCATCGTAATCCCACCGCCGAATGTCACAGGTTATTTGCATATGGGTCATGCTTTAGATAATACCCTTCAAGATATTTTGATTCGTTGGCGCCGGATGCAAGGCTACAATACGCTGTGGATGCCAGGCACGGATCATGCGGGAATTGCTACTCAAATCAAAGTGGAAGAGCAGCTTCGTGAAGAAGGGAAAAGCCGCTATGGCTTGGGGCGTGAGGCTTTTGTCGAGCGAGTATGGGAATGGAAAGACTTATATGGAGACCGTATTTTAAATCAGTTAAAACGTCTGGGTGCTTCTTGCGACTGGGAACGGGAACGATTTACAATGGATGAAGGCTGTAGCCAAGCAGTGCGTGAAGTTTTCGTTAGTTTGTATGAAAAAGGACTGATCTATCGGGGCTATCGAATCACCAATTGGTGCGTTAGCTGTGAAACTGCTCTGAGCGACGTAGAAGTGGAACATGAAGAGCGAGACGGACACTTGTGGCAAGTCCGCTACCCAGTGGATGGCGAAGAGGGTCGCTTTCTTGAAATCGCGACGACTCGTCCAGAGACGATGCTAGGTGACGTAGCCGTTGCGGTTCATCCAGAAGATGAACGTTATCAAGACCTGATTGGAAAAAATCTGCGTCTTCCTCTGACCGATCGAAAAATTCCGGTAATCGCTGACGACAGCGTTGAAAAGGATTTTGGAACTGGGGCGGTTAAAATTACGCCAGCTCATGATCCGAACGACTACGAAATGGGCCAACGGCATAATCTGGAGCAGCTTATCGTTATGGACGAAAAAGGCCTGATGAATGGGGAAGCTGGTGCATTTGCTGGACTTGAACGCTATGAAGCACGAAAAGCGGTCGTGTCTGCTCTCGAAAGTGAAGGCTATTTGGTAAAAGTGATTGATCATAGCCATGCGGTAGGCCAGTGTCAACGTTGTGGAACTGTTGTCGAACCGAGGCTTTCAAAGCAGTGGTTTGTTAGCATGAATCCTCTAACCGGGCCAGCAATTGATGTAGTAAAAAGTGGTCAAGTTCAGTTTATCCCCGAACGGTTCAGTCGCACCTATCTTCAATGGATGGAAAACATCCGCGATTGGTGTATCTCCCGCCAACTTTGGTGGGGTCATCAGATTCCGGCCTGGTATTGTGGTGCTTGTAACGAAGTGATTGTCTCGCGGGTAGACCCAGAAGTCTGTCCAAAATGTGGCTCAGATCATTTAGTACGTGATGAAGATGTACTCGATACATGGTTCTCTTCTGGCCTGTGGCCTTTTTCAACGATGGGATGGCCGGAGAAAACTGACTTGCTCAAAACATTTTACCCGACCTCTACGCTAGTTACTGGTTATGATATTATCTTTTTCTGGGTAGCTCGAATGATTACATTGGGTATGGAATTCATGGGCGAAATTCCTTTTGAAAAAGTCTTTATTCATGGTTTGGTTCGCGATGGTCAGGGGCGAAAGATGTCCAAATCTCTCGGCAATGGCATTGATCCACTCGAAGTGATTGATCAATACGGAGCGGATGCGCTTCGATTCACCCTAGTGACTGGCAATACGCCTGGAAATGACATGCGTTTTTACCTGGAGCGAGTAGAGGCGAATCGCAATTTTGCTAATAAAATTTGGAATGCGTCCCGATTCGTTATGATGAATTTAGGAGAAGAGCCGATCGCAAAAGAATGGGGCGAACTGACTTTAGCTGATCGCTGGATTTTAAGCCGCTATAACGAAACCATTCAGTCAGTGACTGAAAACCTGGAAAAATTTGAGCTCGGCGAGGCAGCGAAAAGTCTTTATGAATTCCTCTGGAATGAGTATTGCGACTGGTATATCGAAATGGCCAAACGTCGCCTTTATAATGCAGAAGATAAAGCCGGACAAGAGACCGCCCGTAAAGTGCTTCACCATGTGCTCTCCGGTACATTAGGGCTACTTCACCCGTTCATGCCATTCTTGACAGAATCGATCTGGCAAGCACTGCCGCATGAGGGAGAGTTTTTGGCTTCTTCGGCTTGGCCGAAATTAGACTCAACCTTTATTGATAAAAAATCAGAAGGTCAGATGAATCTTTTGATGGACGTCATTAAGGCAATTCGAAATATGCGAGCTGAGGTCGGAGCGCTACCAGGACGCAAGAGTGAGGTGCTGTTGGTTGCGCCAAATGCAGAACTGGAGACATTCTTCAAAGGTCAGGAAATCTTCTTTGGTTCGTTGGCGGCCGCTGCGCCATTAGTTGTGGCAAATAGTCAGTCGGAGCGTCCGAAAAACGCATTGACTCAAGTTGTTTCCGGTGTGGAGGTTTATCTTCCTCTTAAAGATTTGATTGATGTCGAAAAAGAAACAGCCCGGCTAGATAAAGAAATTCAAACTTTAGAAAAAGGAATTTCACAAATCGAAGGAAAACTTAATAATCAAGGATTTCTCGCAAAAGCTCCTGCCGATGTCGTTGAAAAAGAAAAAGAACGAGTTCAAGAAATGTACGAGAAACGTTCTGCCCTGATGGAGCGAAAAGAATTTCTGAAAGGATTGTAAGAAGATGAGAGAAGCGGCCTTAAAATATCTAGATCAGCTTCCGCGCTTTAGTCCGATACCTGGTGTGGAGCGTGAGCAGGCTCTTTTGGAATTTTTAGATCATCCAGAGAAAAAAATACCGATGATTCATGTGACTGGAACAAATGGCAAAGGATCTGTATCCTCAATGTTTGCCGAGGTCTTTCGGTGTTATGGGCTAAAGGTCGGATTTTTTTCGTCGCCTCATCTGAAGGATTATCCAGAACGGATCAATATTCAAGGTAATCCGGTCTCTTGGCAACTGCTGAGTGAAGGAATTTTGGCGGTTGCTGGGGCTGCTGACAAATGGAAAAGTTCAGGCGGTGGAGAACCGACTGAGTTTGATGTACTCACTGCGAGTGCTTTTTGGATTTTTGCGAAAGAAGAAGTAGATATCGCTATCATTGAAGTTGGGATTGGTGGTACCTATGATTCGACAAATGTGATTCAGCCGATACTGACGGTCATTACAAATATCGCTGAAGATCACTTAGACAAGTGTGGCCCTGAGCTGGCTGATTTAGCGGCTCATAAAGCGGGAATTTTAAAGTCAGGAGTACCGATGGTATCTACGGTACTCCCAGGCCCATACCGAGAAATCATTCGAAATCAAGCGAAGGAAGTGGGCTGTCCAGCCCACTTCTCAGGAGAAGATTGGCAAGTTGAAGGTCAGCCAAACTTTGCATTTAAACGAGAACGGTTGATTTTTAAGCCCTTACCTTCACTAAATCAGGATGATTTGGCTGGGGAATACTCGCTCAGTTTGCTAGGGCCTCATCAGTATAGTAACGCTGGGGTGGTTCTAGCTGGACTAAGTGTCCTTCAGACGAAATACCCACTTTTAAAAAAAGCAGCTGAAATCGGTCTGAACCAAACTGCTTGGCCCGGCCGATTTGAGATCATTGAAAAAGATGAC
>JAGOZY010000158.1 GCA_018058445.1 Negativicutes bacterium
TCTGGCGAGCCGGCTTTGCCGATTTTTGCGCCATGAATTTCGCTGGTGCTGCACCCGACTACCAACACATTTCCACTCACCAAATTTAACTTTTCAAATAACTCTTGAGCAAAGCTTTCGGCTTCCTCGATTTTCCACTGCCCCATATTAACGCCTCCCATCTAAAGCTGTGATTTTCTCTACTCGCTTCGCGTGTCGGCCTCCCTCAAATTCGGTCTTAAGCCACTCTTCAAGAACCAGCAGTGCGTGGCCCGTTCCAATCACTCGCTCACCAAGTGCCAAAATATTGGCATCATTGTGCTCTCGTGATTTCTGAGCGGAATATACATCATGACAAAGAGCAGCCCGAATTCCATGAATTTTATTCGCTGCAATACAAATTCCAATCCCAGTGCCACAAATCAAGATACCCCGATCTGCATCACCAGATTTAATTTTCTCAGCAACTTTTTCCGCATAATCCGGATAGTCAACGGACTCTAGTGTATAAGTCCCCACATCTTCATAGGAAATTTCTTTTTCTTTCAGCCAACAGATGATTTCTTCTTTTAGACGAAATCCGCCATGGTCGCTACCTACCGCAATCTTCACAGGAACTCCTCCTCGTTATTCTTCATTATTTCTTATATTTATTTCAATTATCCAGAGGACCTATTTCTCCTGCAAATCGGCGATCTTTCCCCATACTTTTTCTACAAGGCCGCGTATCTCTTTCGCTGTTTGCTCATACTCTGATCGACTTCCACCAAAAGGGTCTGATACCTCGCCTTCTTCGCCCGCATATTCATGAAGGGTAAATATCTTCTCTTTCATTTCCGGGAAAGCTTGGATCAATTGACTTTTATGATTTCGCCCCATGGTGAGAATCAAATCAGAGGCTTCGAGAAATATTTTTTCAACCTGCCGGCTTTGGTGATCCTTCAAATCAATACCTTCGTCACTGAGAATTGCAATTCCATGAGCAGAAGCTGCCTGGCCAGGAAAAGCCCCAGTTCCAGCCGATAGTACTTGTATATCAAGTCGTCCTGCTTTTTCTGCCAAATCCTTCAGATATCCTTCTGCCATCGGACTTCGGCAAGTATTTCCTGTACAGATAAACAATACTTTCATTCGCTCTCCTCCTCGACAAACTGATTCCCCGCCGCCTTGCGCATCCGGTTCATAATCGCTACGCCTAATCCTTCTTCTGGCACAGCCAGCGCTAAGATTAGCTCAATTTCGTCTCGATCAAACTGACGTAGACTACTATAAAAATATCGAGCTAGCGGACTTCTATCATCCAAACTACCCCATCGCTGAACAATCACTCCCTCAGGCAAAGCTTCGTTAAACTCTTCATCAACTAGGACAGCCACTTTCTTCCCAGTCTTCGTAGCTTCATAGGCTTCCTGAGCTAATCCTTCATTCGTCTTGGCGAGCTTCATCAATGCCTTCGGTGCATAATGGTTATATTTCATTCCCGGCGCTTTTGGAGCCTGTTCTTCTGAAGCTAAGTGGGGATCAAGTTCAACAATCCCAGCAATTTTTTCGAGCATTTCCTGGGTGACCTGACCGGGCCTGAGTATCACCGGAAGCGATCCGGTGCAATCTACCACTGTCGACTCTAAGCCGATCTGAGTATCCCCTCCGTCAATCAAGCCATCTATTCGATCTGCCAGATCTTCGAGCACATCTTGCGCACGGGTCGGACTTGGCTTACCGGAAAGATTCGCACTTGGTGCAGCGATAGGAGTTCCAGCTGCTTCGATAAGCCCTAATGCAATCGGATGATCCGGCATGCGTACCGCAACACTCTCCAATCCGCCGGTAGCCTCATAAGGTACCCTTACACTTTTTGGCAACACCAATGTGAGTGGCCCCGGCCAGAAAGCCTTGATAAAAGCTTTTGCCGTTTCCGGCACATTTAAAGTTAGTTCGTCGAGTTGCTTAGTCTGATAAATATGAAGAATTAACGGATTATCCGCAGGTCGGCCTTTAGCTGCAAAGATTTTCTTGCAAGCTTCTGGATTCAGCCCATCCCCACCAAGTCCGTAGACGGTTTCGGTCGGAAAAGCGACCAAGTTACCTTCCTTTATCAAAAGACCCGCTTCACGAAAAATTTCATCAATAGCTTGGTCTTGTCCAATATTCCATATCTTCATAGAAACCTCCAACAACAGTACTCGTCTAGTTAGGCTAAACCAAAGGTGACCACTCGCTCAACACCACCATAATCCTTACGAGGCGGCTCAAGTTCGACCCAGCCCATCTCCAAAGCTATTTTAGTAACAGGCTCAGCCTGATGAATTCCCATCTCCATCATCAAAAAGCCCCCTGGCAAGAGGTAGTTTTTTCCATCTAATAAAAGCTTACGATAGATATTTAATCCATCCAAGCCACCATCTAAGGCAAGTTTAGGTTCAAGCTTCACTTCTTTTTGAAGCGTTCCCATATCCCTAGTTGGGATATAAGGCGGATTCGATAAAATGCCTTGTACTTTACGATCGCCAATCGGCGCTAACGTGTCACCTAATAAAAATCCGGCCCGATGATTCACACCTAAAGTTGTTGCATTTTCTTTGGCAATCAAAAGGGCATCTGGCGATAAATCCACTCCGATACCTTTGGCATAGGGAATCGCCTTTAGCACACTTAACAAAATCGCCCCACTACCTACCCCAATATCCAAAAAGCGTGGCTCTGGATACTCTGCCAGTCGATTGACGGCAGCTTCTACCAAAATTTCTGTGTCAGGTCGGGGAATCAGGACAGCTGGACTGACTTTAAAAGTATGCCCCATAAATTCTTTCTCGCCCAGTAGATAAGCGATCGGCTCACCACTACTTCGTCTTCGCACAAGATCGCGATAACTTGAGAGCTCCTGCTCTTCTAAAGGTTGGTCAAATCGAACATACAGATCGATTCGCTCTAAATTCATCACATGGCAAAGCAGCACTTCCGCATCGAGCCGAGGATTTTCAATGCCTCGCTCCTGAAAGTACTGCTTTGTTAATTGAACAAGAACCCCGATCGTTTGCTTCTTACTCACGATTCTACCTCTTGAAGCCGCTCCGTCTGATCAGCTGTAATGAGTGGATCAATTAATTCATCCAATTCGCCATTCAAAATACTATCGAGCTTATGAAGAGTCACATTTATCCGATGATCGGAAACCCGCCCTTGCGGGAAATTATACGTACGGATTCGCTCACTTCGATCACCAGTTCCGACCTGAGACTTTCGATTTTGTGCAAGCTCAGCATGTTGCTCCGCTTGAGCCGCTTCAAGCACCTTCGCCCGTAGCACCCGCATCGCTTTATCCTTATTTTTCATCTGAGATTTCTCATCTTGGCACGTCACGACAATTCCTGTCGGCAAATGGACAATTCGGACTGCCGACTCGGTTTTATTAACATGCTGTCCACCAGCACCACTTGCACAATAGGTATCAATCCGAAGATCATTCGGACCGATATTAACTTCCACTTCTTCTACTTCGGGAAGCACTGCCACGGTCACCGTCGACGTATGGATTCGTCCGCCCGACTCAGTCGTCGGAATTCGCTGCACCCGATGCACACCGCTTTCATATTTGAGGCGACTATAGGCACCGGCACCACTTACGCCAAATACAACTTCCTTAAATCCACCAAGACCGGTTGGATTCGAATCCAAAAGTTCAGTCTTCCAGCCCCGAAGATCTGCATAGCGACTGTACATGCGGAACAAATCGCCCGCAAATAAAGCCGCCTCATCGCCGCCCGCGCCGCCGCGAATTTCAACGATCACATCTTTATCATCATTCGGATCTTTCGGTAGCAACAGTAGTTTCAGTTGCTGCTCAATCTCCGGCACTTGCGGCTCCAGTTCGGCAAGCTCCATCTTCGCCATATCCATCATCTCAGGATCATTGCTTTCCTGAAGAAGCTCTTTCGCTTCTTTGATCCCATTCATCACTTTGGAATAGCGACGATACTCCTCGATAAGCGGAGTCAACTGAGCATGGGCACGCATGGCCTTTTGCCATTCATTTTGATTTGCGATCA